>NZ_CALPCY010000027.1:0-67859 GCF_943193115.1 Otoolea muris | reverse complement strand
AAGCTGTTTGAGATAGAAAAGGAACTGGAGGGCCTTCCCCCGGAACAGAAGAAAAAGGAACGGATCAACCGCGAGAAACCGCTTCTCGAGGCTTTTTGGTCATGGGCAGAGCTAAACTCTGCCGGGGAACTGCCAAAGTCGAAGCTCCATACAGCTTTCCGGTATGCCCTGAACAACCGGCAGGAATTTTTTAATTATCTTGAAGATGGGAACTGTTCCATTAGTAATTCCCTTGCGGAGAATTGTATCCGCCCCTTTGTGATCGGCCGGAAGAACTGGCTGTTTGCGGGAAGTCCGAAGGGCGCTGCTGCAAGCGCAGGGATCTATACCCTGGTCGAAACAGCGAAAGCCAATGGCCTGGATGCAATGAAATACATCAAATATATCCTGTCAGATATGCCGGGGAGTACATTTCTTGAGAATCCGGAATATCTGGATGACTATCTACCATGGTACAGGAACGGCGCCGATGACCACTGCCCTTTTATTATAGAGGGTTGGTGATTATTTTTCTATCCACTATCTTATTTGACGCTTACTATTTAACCACTAAAAATTGGGTGAAAATGGCTCTCGTTGTGTCAAATCAGGTCAAACTATATCAGCTTGTTTTTGTATAAGAAAACCCCGGAAAACCTTGATTTTCCGGGGTTTTTGAGCAATTTTGATACGCTCCTGCCAGCCGATTAACGCTTGCTGAACTGCGGAGCGCGACGGGCCGCTTTGAGGCCGTACTTCTTTCTCTCTTTCATTCTCGGATCGCGCGTTAAATAACCGGATTTCTTAAGAACCGGTCTGTAATCAGCGTCAGCCTGAAGAAGCGCTCTGGCAATGCCATGTCTCACTGCGCCGGCCTGACCTGTAAAGCCGCCGCCGCGTACATTTACCAGCACATCAAATTTATCGGTTGTCTCCGTCGCAACAAGCGGCTGGCGGACAACCACCTTTAAGGTCTCTAATCCAAAATAGTCGTCAATATCTCTCTTGTTTACCGTAATCTTCCCGCTTCCCGGTACAAGGTATACTCTGGCAATTGATTTTTTTCTTCTGCCTGTTCCGTAAAATTTGTTAGCCACTGTAATTTCCTCCTTCCAGCACCTTTAATTAAAATTTGAACTCTAAAGCTTCCGGCTTCTGCGCCGCCTGCTCATGCTCCGGACCCGCATAAACATGAAGCTTCTTAATCATGCTTCTTCCTAAAGGTCCTTTGGGAAGCATTCCCCTTACTGCTAACTCCATTACCTTCTCCGGCTTTTTGGCCATCATCTCTTTTAATGTAGTCTCCTTCATGCCGCCCACATAGTCAGAATGATTATAATAAACCTTCTGGGCCAGCTTCTTACCGGTTACCTTGACATGCTCCGCATTGACTACGATAACATAATCTCCGCAATCCATATGAGGCGTATAAATCGGTTTGTTCTTTCCTCTTAATATAGATGCGATCTCTGATGCCAGACGTCCTAATGTATATCCTGTAGCGTCAACTACGTACCATTTTCTCTCAATCGTTGCTGGACTAGCCATAAAGCTCTTCATTGGTTGACCTCCTGTTTTATTTCACATATTTGAGATTAACTATATCATGAAATGCCTGTTCCGGGGCTTTGGTCAGACATTATCAACTGATGTCACAGTTATACATTATAGTACACTCAGCCGGACGTGTCAACCATTTTTCCCTTTAAAATCAAGGGTTTTTTCATAAATAGAAAGAGTTCGGACAACCCGAACCAATGTCATTAAGTTAAGGGACAGAATGTCGACAATCCTGATTACAGGCGGCGCCGATAAAGTAAAACTCCGGGCTGTACAGCATCTGAGCGTCCCTTCTGACCAGGATAATGCCATTTAGACAAAAAATGTGTATGACAAACAAGACAGACGGATATCTGCCTTTCAAAAGGGGGAATATGGCCCTGAGATATCCTTACTTAAGCAGCGCGGTAACAGAAATATTTCGGTTTTCTGAAATGCGCCGTTTTAAAACGCTTAAACTGACGCCCGTCCCGGACCGGGAGCAATTTCCTCAGAAGCAGCCGCATCATATTAATAGAATCCGCCTCTGTTGCCAGACGCAGATAGATTCTGCATAGATGGGCCGCTTTCGTAAAGTTGACTTATGTACTCTCGGAATCTCGCTGTGCCTGATTTTGTGAGATGATTTTTTGTCAGATGTGCACAAATTTATGAGGCGTACGTGGAGCGTACGTTGATTAAATTTGGGTGCATCTGGCGGAAAATCAGCCGCAAAAGCAGGTGCAGAGAGATTCCGAGAGTACATACTTTATGGCAGGAGGGCATGTAAGTCCACAAGAGGGCAGAAGGAATGTCGGGGGCCATCCTAAAAAATCAAGGGTCTCACAGCAGGTATTGGAAGAGCCCTGTGAGACAAGGTAAGACATGAGCAAGGAGGGAGAAATCTTGCGTGTGCGGGAGAAATCTCTTCCCGATTTATATACAAAAGAAGAGATGCGGGAAGAAACATTTTCAAGGGAAGAGTTAAATGCGGCTTTCAGTTGATGATGAAACATAGAAAGAACCTCCTTAAATCAGAATGGATTGAATCTCTGATTTAAGGGGCCGCCCTTGTTACCTTATAAAGCGATCAGTAACAAGGGCGGCCGCAGATTTCTGAAATAGCCGCGAAGCGATTGCCGCACACCGAAAATGGCAGCGCCGCAGATTTCCCTGCCTGCACTGCCATTTCTTCTATTCGTTTTCCTTTAAATTAGCGCACGCCCGCTGTTCTGCCTTCGGATTTTCCGAATGTGAAATAGTGATCTACATATGCATCCCACTTATCACCAAATGCAGCCTGCAGATCCGGATATGCATTGCGGTATGCAACTACATTCAGAACCTTGCTTCCGTTTCTTCCCTCTTTCAGGCCAAACGTCATGTAATGACGGTACAGCGCTCTCTCATTGTATCCAAACGCCTCCTTTAGATCCGGATAGCTGTCTGCATAATACTCTGCGTCAAAAACATCGCTCACTCTTGTCACATTCTTCGCGAACGCGTTGAACGGACATAACACCTGGATTGCCATTGCCGCTGCCACGATAGCGGCTGCCTTCTTACCGTTTTTCTTGAACATTGTCTGTTCCTCCTCCTTTTTCGTTTATATTCTCACTTTACAATAAAACCTGATAAAGCAAAAATATCATTACTCCGTCCTGAATTTGTCAAAAATATCATTTAAGCTGTCTCAATGCAAGTTTATTTTGTCTCAGAACTTATAATATATTATACCTCACTACCCCCCCCCCGGTCAATAGTTTTTACTATTTTCTTACGATAAACGAATTTTTTTCAGATTAACTTAATATTCCAAAAACGCCAAAATTATCCGCAACGGACATTTCCCTTTTCGCCTCAGAGCGTATTTAAAATAAGAATAGGGTGCAGGCATGGCGTCCCATACTTACACCCCGACAGTATCATTTTACGCATATCATAGCTGTTCAAAGGCTGCCTGAACAACTGCATCTTACGGATTTTTCTCAAAAAAGCCATCGATTCTGGCCCTGATCTCCGCATGGCTCAGGGTTTTCAGTAAATATCCGGACGGCCCTAATGCCAGCACTCCTTTCACACTGTCCGCATCATCTCTTGCAGTCAGGAAAATAACCGGAATGTCTGCCGATGACTTCCCGGAACGAAGCAGCTCCAGCGCCTGCTTTCCGTTGCAGACTGGCATATCATAATCCAGGAGGATCAGATCCGGCTTGTTCAGGGTTACGGTCCGGATCGCCGCCATGCCGTTGTCAGTCGTAGAAACCTCGTAATCCCAGCCCAACAGATTCTTCAGTCCCTGCCGCATCGTTGCAGAATCATCTACCACCAGAATCTTCTTCCGCAAAGCTTTGGCTTCCTCCTCTTCCTGTTTCTGGACATAGCGGGCCACCTCGTCCAGGGCATTTTCCTTGTTGATGGATGTCGCCACTGAGTCCTGAACCTGATCCGGTGTCAGAATGCAATAGGCAAAATACCCCTCGCCTGTATCAAACAGCAGACTGGCCATCCGCTTTCGCGTTTCAAATACCTTCTCAAACTGATCATAGGAGAGAAGATTCTCTTCCACCAGTGTGCTGCTTTCCCCTTTCATGAAGACTTTCATGACGCGCCCTGCAAACCGCTGCATAGCATATCTGGCATTGTGGATCAACGCGGCGCTCAGTTTCCCTGACTTGTTTGCCACAACCTCGCCGATGGTTCTGCATAAAAGCCTTTCCTCAAATGCCAGAAGGATCTCCGATCTTTTTTCTTCCTTTCCGCTTTGGTAAACCAGACGGTAATAGACCCCGGTTCCGAATTTTTCCCCATTGTAGGCATCGCTGATCATCTCCGGTTTTACAAGGAACATCCGGTACATCAACTGGGTAATAGCCTTTTTGACTGAGATAATCTCCCCGTCCTCCAGAAGATCCACCCACACGCTTCCCTGTTTTCCCGTAATCGACTGATCCTCCATGGTGGTATGCCCGATCAGCCACCCGGCGCAGACTCCCAGGAAATGGTCAATCGTCTCCGGCGAATAGTCCGCCTCTTTCAGCTCCCGTTCCAGCGCCGGGAGAGTGTTTTCCCGAAATCCTTTATGTAAGCGGCGGTGCAGTTCGAGTCCATCGTAATCAATCGAGGCCATATATGCCTCTTCATTCGCAAAATGATTCAGCGCATGCTCCTTGATCAACTCAATTCCCTTCCGGCATGCCCGCCGGCTGTTTTTTCCGGCGATCCATCCGCTTTTTTTCTGTGTCAGAAGAAAGAGATCGTTGATACCCTCAAAAAGCTGCCGATGCTCCTTATCAATGGTTTCCACACCGATGTTAAACTCCTCTTTCCATACAAATTGAGCGCTCATATGACTTTCTGCCGTTCCGAATACTTATATCTGGATCATCAACACTGTAATTTGGTTGTCCCCTTCTTTTCTTCGGATAATAATATCCGGCAGTCTCTCCTTTCCTGTTTTTAAAATATTTTCCCGGCCTTTGTTTCACCCCGGACAGACCCTGTTCTTCCTGATTGACATTCCGCCGGCGCTGACAGTCTATTGCCTCCTGAAACGGCTCAGGAAGCCGGGGCGGCTAAGCTCCAAAACATACGGGAATTTTTGTCATTATATAACACTTTTTCCAGTGATTCAAGATATTTATCAGGCAATTGCCCGGGCGTCTCCTTAACCCCGGCTTTAAGCCGTCTCATTCATCTTGGTCAGCTTTGCCGCCTGGTCGGCTGCGATCAGGCTGTCTATAATCTCATACAGCTCTCCGTCCATAACCGAATCAATCTTATACAAGGTCAGCTTGATCCTATGCTCGGTCACCCGCCCCTGCGGGAAATTGTAGGTGCGGATCTTCTCAGAGCGGTCCCCGGTGCCGATCTGGCTCCGGCGCGCCTCGGCCTCCTCGCTCTGGCGGCGCTCCAGCTCCATGTCATAGAGCTTGGACCGAAGCAGGCGGAACGCCTTTTCCTTATTCTGAAGCTGTGATTTCTCCGTCTGGCTGTAGATCACGATGCCGGTTGGAATGTGTGTCAGACGGACAGCGGAGTCCGTGGTATTGACGCACTGGCCGCCATTTCCCGACGCGCGCATCACATCGATCCGGATATCCTTATCGTCAATAACCACATCCACATCCTCTGCCTCGGGTATGATGGCCACCGTCGCGGTAGACGTGTGGATGCGCCCGCCGGATTCTGTTTCCGGCACACGCTGTACGCGGTGAACGCCGCTTTCATACTTAAGTTTTGAGTACGCGCCCTGGCCGTTGAGCATAAAGACCACTTCCTTAAAGCCGCCGATCCCATTCTCATTCACGCTGACCAGCTCCGTTTTCCAGCGGTTCCGCTCCGCAAAGCGGACATACATCCGGTAAAGCTCTGAGGCAAAAAGGGCCGCCTCGTCGCCGCCCGCGCCTGCGCGGATCTCCACAATCACGTTCTTATCATCATTCGGATCCCTGGGAAGCAGGAGAACTTTGAGCTGCTGGCTCAGATCCTCAATCCGCTTTTTGGCATTGCTTAACTCCTCCTTGGCCATCTCGCGCAGCTCCTCGTCGCTTTCCTCCTCCAGAAGCGCCACGCTGTCCTCCGCATCCTGCTTCGCCTTTTTGTAATCCCTGTACGCCTCCACAATCGGGGCCAGATCCGCCTGCTCCTTCATCAGCTTGCGGAATCTGTTCGGATCCGACGCCACATCCGGGCTGTTAAGCTCCTGCATCAGCTCCTCATATCGAATCACCAAATCATCCAGTCTGTCAAACATAGGACACCTCCTCTATCGGTTCCATCGGGCCTTCACCACGCGGTCAAGTCCCGCACTGTCCTGAATCGTCTCAATCCGGCCAAAACCGGCAATCCTCAAAATACGCCTCACCCGCTCCGCCTGATCATACCCGATCTCAAACAGCACCGCTCCCCCTCTTGTAAGATGCTTGCTGCACTCAAGCGCCAGCACCCGGTAAAAATGCAGCCCGTCCTCCTGCCCGTCCAGGGCAAGTCTTGGCTCATAATCCCGCACCTCCGGCTCCAGCTCTTCAATTACATTCGTCGGGATATACGGCGGATTCGCCACGATCACATCAAAACATGCATCCCGATCCATATCGCGGAACAGATTGCTCTCCAGCAGAACCATCCGGCGCTCACGAATCCCGGACGCCCCGCCCGGCTGGCCGTTCAGGGCTTTCAGCGATCCTGCCTTTGCCGCTGTCTGCCGATCCGCCAGATACGTTTTAAGCTCATATCGCCAGGGCGTCTCCGACACCAGAAAAGACTCCGAGCGGACCGTTCCCCTCTGAATCAGAAATAAGCGCTTGGCATTCTTTTTGGCCACCTTAAGCGCCTCTCTGGAAATATCCGCCGCCGTTACAATCCTGTAACCGCCCAAAACCGCCAGGCTGACCGCGATGCAGCCCGATCCGGTACACATATCCAGAACCGAAAGCTCCTTATCCGGAAATTCCCGCAAAACCGCCTCCACCAGAGTTTCCGTATCCTGCCTCGGAATCAGCACATGCTCATTCACCGAAAACGTCATTCCCATAAAATCCTGATTTCCCAGGATCTGCTGCAGGGGAATGCGTTTTGCCCTTTTTTCTATATTACTGCAATAAACCTCATACCCCTTTGCCAGGCGCCCCTCCGGAACCGGCCGGTTTTGTTCCATATAATAATACGCCCTGTCGATTCCGAACGCCTTTGACAGAAGATACCACGCGTCCAGATCCGCCTCCCCTATCCCGGCCCGGGCAAGCGTCCTGCTTCCCGCCTCCAGAAGGCCGCGCCAGGCGGGAAGCTCTTCCTCTCGTTGCATCAAGCTCATACCTCCGTCTCCGGAAAATTCTCCTTTAAATAGGTCTTCCAGTCAAACACAGACTCCGTAGCCGCAATCGCCACCTCAATCATCGAGTCATCCGGCTCCTTTGTCGTCAGTCCCTGCATCCACAGCCCCGGCCGGCTGACCAGATCCATCCATTTGGAATTGCTCCGCCCCGCCAGCTGCAAAATCTCATAGGAAACGCCTGCGATCACCGGAATCAGCACGATCCGGCTCAGCATCCGAAGCCCGATCGATTCAATCCGGATCACCATAAAAAACAATATACTGATGACCATGACAATCAAAAGAAAGCTCGTACCGCACCGCTTATGCTCCTTGGAGCTTTCCCTCACATGCTCAACCGTCAGCGGATGCCCGTGCTCCACACAGTTAATACATTTGTGCTCCGCCCCGTGGTACATAAAAGTGCGCCTGATATCCTCCATGCGTGAAACGAGCTTAATATAGATAATAAATATCGCAATCCGCAAAAAACCTTCCAGAACCGCCATCACGTACTCTGACCGGATAAAGCTCCGGCACAGATTGGCCACAGCCAGAGGAAGCACCATAAAAACCGCGATCGCCATCAAAAATGACAAAACCATCACCACGGCCATAATCGCCCCTTCCAGCTTTTCCCCAAACAGACGATCAAGCGCTTTCTCAAAACGCCCCGGCTCCGTCTCCTCATCGTCCTCAAAAAAGCTTGCGGAATACGTCAGCGTCCGCATCCCCAGGATCATCGAATCCGCAAAGCGGAACACGCCCCTTATAAAAGGAAGCGACAAAAACGCAGCCTTTTTCGTAATGCTTACATATCTGTCCTTTTTTACCTCAATCTCACCGTCAGGCCGGCGAACCGCCACCGCATAATCATCGCGGTTCATCATCATGATTCCTTCAATCACAGCCTGACCGCCAATTCCCGAATATTTCATTTCCGCTTACTCCCAAAGCAGCGCGCCGCAAAAGGCCCGCTGCCGCATAAATAAAAAGGTTGAGTTTAATGTCGCCACTAAAACCCAACCTTTACCTCGTTCAAACTTATTTGTCTGCGTTAATGCCATACTTACGGTTGAACTTATCAATACGTCCACGAGCCGCGGCTGTCTTCTGCTGACCTGTGTAGAACGAATGGCACTTGGAACAAACCTCCACATGAATATCCTGTTTGGTAGAGCCTGTCACAAATTCATTTCCGCAGTTGCAAACTACCTTTGCCTGATAATAGGCTGGATGGATTCCCTCTTTCATATTTTCACCTCTCTGTAATTATTCTTGTGCGATTTCCGACCGCTTTTTATATACTGCCGCGGTGTTTTTGCGGCATTCTTTCGCAAGCCTAATTAGTATAGCATACAAGGGGTTTATTTGCAAGCGGTTTTTGCGGGTTGGATTGGGTTTGCTTTAGATTAAGTTTGCCAGATGTGATCGCAAAAGGCCGCCAGCGCCAGCTTCCATATCCAACGAAACCCCGCTCCCGCTCGGAGAAAAGCGCAGCGGACGCTAAGCTCGAAAAGACCTCGCTAAGCGCCGGCGGTTTTCTACGGGTTTCTTATGGATATGGAAGCTGGCGCTGGCTGTGTGATCGGCGGGCCAAACAAACAAATCTCAAAAAAACAGGAGTGCCGGAAGCACTCCCATTTTCTAAACCCTCTTGCAAAATTCGCAATATTGGTTTATAATCAGTTTAGAAACCGTGGGATATTGGTACGTCCGACGGTTGGCAATCGGAAACGAGTAAACTGTTATTAAAAATTAACTGGTTACAGGCTGCCCTCTATTGCAGTAGAGGGCAGTCTTTTTCGTTACTTGCGGTTGTTTCTGTTGTCTAAGGAACTGTTAAGAAATAACTTTTCAATAGTGCGCAGGATTTTTCTTCGATAGTGCTGCTCAAAAATCAGGCGCATAGTGGGCTATGTAACTGATTTTTGAGCAGCACTATCGGAGAAAAAGACAAGCAATATGAAAAGTTATTTCTTGACAGTTCCTAAGTATGTTAATGCTGTAAAAATGACCATAAGCAATGTAAGTATTTCAAGCGTGTTCATACCGACCTCCTTTCCGTTTCCGGAAAGGACAACCACAGACTACCCCTACTTGTTCTAATCTGACTAAAAGAATTATAGCACGTTATGTCCGATTATTCTATAAAAAGATTTGTATTTGCTAACATAAAAAATAACGAATCCATGTTGACAAGAGGAGAATCCCTGAATTGTAAGACAACACAGCCCGGGATTCTCCTCTATATTTTTAGAATTAATATGTAGTACAGTAAAGCATTATTTTAATTAGGCACTCGTACCGATATATATATCTTTTAATCAATTGCTTATCATACAGTGTCAAATTTGAGTAATTGGGGTGATCCAATTCATTCCATGCTTCAGAAATCCAATATTTTAGAATTGCAGAAGCGAATCTTTTTGCCTGCCTTTTTTCCATTTGCCTCTTTCGCATATGATTTTCTCCTTGTTTAAAATAAATTGTACTTAAATCAAGTTCATTTTTAGCATTATATCACAAAATGTACTTAAAATAAACTTAAATTTCAAAATGGAGGAAACATCACTTGGAAAAGGACAAACATCTGGGCTTAAGGATAGATAGTGATACACACCACAAGCTGAAACTCCTGTCAGAATATGAAGGACGATCGATCAATGGGCAGATTCTTTATCTCATCAGGCAATCTATATTAGAACATGAGAAAAAACACGGAAAAATTGAATAACATGCTATCCGTCCACAATCTTCCGACTGCGCTTTTTTCAGACAAAAGCGCAGTTGCATCTGATTCAAAGCCTGTTCCCGGGCTTTCTTCGCCCTTCTGACAAACCCTAACCCATCTCTTCTGACAAAATGCACAAAAAACCTGTTCTCTTCTTCGCTTATCCACACTATCCACACCTTTTCCACAAACATTATCAAAAAGTTATTCACATCCTATCTTGTCCATTTTAAAGGAAAAAACAGTTATGCACCAAGTTATCCACATTATCCACATTTTTTTAATGTTTATCACCAGCTTTCAACACCCGTTTTTCCCCACTGAAATTTTTGTATATATGTCATAAACTTTCAAATTTCGCCAAAAAATACAAGCATTTCCCTTGACAAAAAAGAAATGAATCAACACGGCCGGGCCACACTAATTTAAAATTATCGCAAAAAATTCCGAATAATTGTCTTAACAATTTTGCGGCCTGTCTTGAATTTTACACCCAAAAGTGCTATACTAAATATATCCCAAAAAAAGGAGCGATGATTATGCGTTATAAGATTACTGGAAGAAATATCGAGGTTACACCGGCGCTCAAGGCGGCTGTTGAGGACAAGATCGGCAAGCTGGAGCGGTACTTTAACCAAGACACAGAGGCGGTTATCACCTTAAGCGTCGAAAAGGACCGCCAGAAGATCGAAGTTACCATCCCTGTCAAGGGCACGATCATTCGTGCCGAGCAGCACAGCAATGACATGTATGTATCCATTGATCTGGTGGAAGAAATCATTGAACGTCAGCTCAAAAAATATAAGAATAAGATCATAGACAAAAAACAGGCGGCCGTCGCCTTCTCCGATCTCTTTATAAATGAGGACTATGAAGCCGACGACGGTATAGAGATAGTAAAAGTGAAAAAATTTGCCATGAAACCCATGGATCCCGAAGAAGCCTGCGTACAGATGGAGCTTCTGGGACATGCCTTCTACGTATTCCTGAACTCCGAAACCGAGCAGGTCAATGTCGTATACAAGAGAAAAGGCAATACGTACGGCTTAATTGAACCCGAGTTTTAACGGAACCCGCCCCAGCGTTTGGCCCGGAGGGCCTGCTGCCCGCGGCTGCCCCGCTGTATTCACAGAAACGCCCCGCTTTTGGCAGCGTTTGAACCGTAACCAAAAAGTAACCGTTCAGACATGTCTGCGCACTTGCTGCGCAGACCGTACAAAAACGTGGCAGCAGCAGATATCAGCCCCATCGCGAAGCGATTTTCATGGGCAGATGCCGTAACAGTTCAGGTTGTCTGAACTGTTACACCAAAAAGCCGCCGTAAACAGGCCATATCCGACAACCTGTTTACGGCGGCTTTCTCTCACGCCTTCACGTCCTGCGCCTTCACACCCCGGATCCCGATATGCCCGCGGTCAATCATCCGCAGAATAAAGTCTACCGTCCCGTCTATGCCATAGCTCGCTGTGTTAATGCACAGATCATAGTTATTCGCATGCCCCCATTTCCGGCTGGTATAAAAGTTATAGTAACGCGCATGCTTCCGATCCAGCCGCTTTATAAGACGGCTCGCCTTCCCGGCCTGTATATTATTGATCTCACAGGCATGGCGCACCCGCTGTTCAAAGGGCGCTGTGATATAGATACTGATGTGGGGAATCTGGTTGTTGGTCATAATCGCATTCCCGCACCGTCCCATGATGATGAAGTCCTCTTTTTTCGCCATATCGCACAGCAGATCGCTCTGGTTAAAGAATACCGCATCCCGCTTGGAAAGCCCGTGATAGCGGCTGAATTCCCGGAAATGCTGGCGCAGCGTCAGATTGCTCGCTGATTCAAACACACTGGTGGGGCTGTTTAAGCCCAGATCGCCTGTATAATGGACTGAATCCTGCACCGTGCCCTTCTCCGCCTCCAGGCGCTTTAGCACGGCCTGGAAAATCTCTTCATCGTAATAATTGATCTTCAGCTTATCCGCCAGCTTGAACCCGACATCCACGCCTCCGCTGGCATAGCCCCAGCTAATACAGATAATCAGGTGATCATTTTCTGAAAAACGGTTCTGGAGATTCAACACATTCAGCTTTGCAAGCTCCGGATCAATGACGTCCCCGCTGACAAAGTTTCCGGGCAGCTTCATGACCTCTGTGAGGATCCGGTTATACTCCGTCATAACCAGCTTTTTCTCCGCGCGATCCGGAATCGTGCGCGCCATATTTGCAATCAGGGCCAGCTCGCTCCGCACGAGATGCCCCTGGGGACGGGTGGTCAAAAGCTCGGTCAGCTCCCGCACGCACCGCTCCCTGTCGCGGTTAAAGACGCGCCCCAGGGATGAACCGATCTGGCTGTAAACCTCGGCGTCCAGATCATAGATGCACTCCGCCAGCTCTCTGACAAAGGCTTCATTATTTTGCTCCTTCTGCATTTCCTGTCCCCTCCTTTATAGAAAGAATAACGCCATATCCAGCATGAACACCGGAATCAGGATTCCAAACGACCATACGAGATACCCAAAAAAGGACGGCATATTGACACCATTTTCATCTGCAATTGATTTTACCATAAAATTCGGCGCATTTCCAATATACGTATTGGCGCCCATGAAAACCGCGCCCGCTGAAATCGCGGTCAGCATCTTAAGGGGCACCATTCCCAGCGAGGTGGCCATCCCTTCTGTAAAATGCAAAGCCCCGGCCGTCGTCAGGAACACCAGATACGTCGGCGTATTGTCCAGAAAACTGGACAGAAGGCCCGTGGTCCAGAACATCTGCGCCGGCTCTGTGATACCCAGGTTCGCGCCGTTGGCCTTTAAAAGCATCAGCGCAGGCTGCATGGTGATAAAAATACCGATAAACAGCACCGCAACCTCATGGATCGCGCCCCAGGTAAAGTGGTTCGCCCTGCGGATCTCCGCTTTTGTCGTTCGGAATGACAGGAACGCCGCCGTTAAAATTATCACAATCTCGATCAGAGCCGGATATCCGAGCGTCACCTCGCCGTACAGATGGATACCGCGCACATGGCCCGACGCGTCCTGAAAAGCCGGGAGCGACGGCAGCATGCCGCTCAAGATCACAGCGGCCACGATCATCACCAGGAAAATCAGGTTATGCGCCCCGCGGATCTTCACCTCTGTACCCGGCTTGCTGATGTCCGGCTTTAAGCCGGTCGCGATATCCTTCCGGTACGCGCGCCGGTCAATCCAGTAAAACAGGAACAGCAGCACCGCCATATTAAACAGCAGGAGCGGAAACAGATGCAGGCTCCAGAAAAACGGAACGCCGCGCATAAAGCCCATCAAAAGAGGCGGATCGCCGATCGGCGTCAGGCAGCCGCCGATATTGGACACCAGGAAAATAAAGAAGATGATAATATGGCGCTTCCTTTTTCTCCAGGAATTCATCTTAATCACAGGGCGGACCATCAGCATACTCGCGCCCGTTGTCCCAATCCAGCTCGAGAGCAGCGTCCCCAGTGCCAAAAGCCCCACATTTACCCGCGGCGAGCCCGCCAGATCGCCTGACATGGTAATATTACCCGAAACGCAGAACAGGCCGAACAGCAGGATGATAAAGGTCAGATAATCATTTATCAGACATTCCAGGATCGTCTCCAAAGCGGCTCCCGCGCCAAACATGACAGCAAAGGGAACGGCAAACAGCACGGACCACAGAGCCACTGCATGCGGCTGATGCTCCTCCCACCATTCCGGCTTCACAAGAGGAAGCACAGCAATGCACAGAAGAAGCCCCGCAAAGGGAATACACAGCCACAAAAGCCCGGAACCGGCCGTCTCTGCCGCCAGCCCATCCGCTGCCATCGCCCCCGCAGGACTGCAAAACAGCAGAAACGCAAGACTCACGCAGAATGCAAGCAATCGTTTCATTTCATAACTCCTCCACTTCTACTTCATTTTTAGTCTGAAAAATCTTCTTGCTCAGCCACCCATTATAGCAAGTTTATCCTCCTCTTACAACCTTGCACTCCGCTAAAGAATCGTTTAAAATCGGAAAAAAACTGTGGATATTTGCCAAAACATCCTGCGGTTTATGAATTGCTTTTGACAGGCATTATGCAAAAGGGCCGCCACGCGCAGCCGGAAGCAGGCAGTATATCCGTAACAAACCCATCAAAACAACAAATAAGGCCCCCCGCTACTGCGCGGGAGGCCCAATCTCCATACCTCTTATTTAACAAAAATCTCTTTCGTCGCGATAATATCCACGCCGGTCCCTGCCACGTCGGATACGATCACATCCCCGATATGCACCGGAGCTTCCACGGTTACGCCCTTGAGCGCCTTCACGCAGTCAAAAATTTTCCCCTTCGGTATATCGGATTTTGTCTTCACGGAAACCATATCCAGATGGCCGCCTGTGACATTGACGATGGAGGTCACAATCCGGGTCGGATTCGTTACCTCCTTGCGGGCATAGTCATCGCCGCGCTTGCAGGTATTCCCCGTAACGCTTACCACCTCTGCGCCGTCCATCTCTACCTGAATCATGCATCCCAGAGGGCAGCCGATACAGATCAATTCTCTCTTTTCCATATTCTTATGCCTCCTCGATCTTTATTGTGATTGTCTTTAAATCAGGATAGGAAGCCAGCTTTTCCTTCTTGAACTTCACATCCTCCATCTCGCCGGGGGCCATAACCGGCCTCTTTCTGTGTACGACCTGCTCATCGTCGAAGTATACACTGATAAAACAGTTCTTATACACATTGCCGACGCGGAAGCGGACGGTCAGCTCCTCTGCCATGCGATCCACGTCGATCGTCTTCGGCACCGTATAGCGTACGCCTCCCGTGGGAACCAGCCTGATCTCTTTCCCGCTGCCCTTCGCGAGGCTGCCCTGCACGTATTTCGCCGCGTTATGGCCGGCTGTGGTGGCCTCCTCTGACACATAGTCCACCAGATCATGCACGTGGAGCACATTTCCGCAGGCAAACACGCCGTCGATATTTGTCTCCAGGCTCTCATTGACGGACGGGCCGGAGGTCACAGGCTCGATGTCCACGCCCATTCCCCTGGAAAGCTCATTTTCCGGAATCAGGCCGCAGGAGAGAAGCAGCGTATCGCAGTCATAGTCCTCTTCCGTGCCGGGAACCGGTTTGCCATGGGAATCCACCTCGGCGATGGTGATGCCCTCTACCCTGTATTTGCCGCGGATATCCACAACCGTATGGCTCAGCTTTAACGGGATGCCGAAATCATCCAGACACTGCACAATATTTCTCTTGAGTCCTCCGGAATATGGCATCAGCTCTGCCACTACCTGCACCTGAGCGCCCTCTAAGGTCATGCGCCGCGCCATGATAAGCCCGATATCGCCGGATCCTAAGATAACCACCTTGCGCCCCGGCATATAGCCTTCCATGTTCACCAGACGCTGCGCCGTGCCGGCGGAGAAGATGCCGGCCGGACGGTAGCCCGGGATGTTGAGCGCGCCTCTGGCGCGTTCGCGGCAGCCCATGGCAAGGATCACAGCTTTTGCCTGAATCTCAAACAGGCCCTCCCCGCGGTTCATGGCTGTCACAACCTTTTCATGGCTGATGTCGATAACCATGGTATTCAGGTAATACTCGATCTTCAGTTCTTCTACTTCATTAATGAAACGCCTTGCATATTCCGGCCCTGTCAGCTCCTCCTTGAAGGTGTGCAGGCCAAAGCCGTTGTGGATGCACTGGTTCAGGATTCCGCCCAGCTCCTTGTCGCGCTCCAGGATCAGAATGCTGTCGATTCCGCTCTTTTTTGCAGCCGCCGCTGCCGCCAGTCCCGCCGGGCCGCCGCCGATTATTACAATATCATAGGATCTCATGGTTCCCCTCCTTACAGTTTATCCTTGTCGATTCCGACAATAATCTTAGACTCGCCGCCTGATTTCGTGATCTCGCCCATATCCATATTCAATTCTCTTGCAAGAATCTCCATGGTTCTCGGTGAGCAGAAGCCTGCCTGGCAGCGTCCCATGCCCGCTCTGGTGCGGCGCTTCACACCGTCTAAGGACTTCGCCCCCAGCGGACGGTGGATGGCGTCTAAAATCTCACCCTCGGATATAGTCTCGCAGCGGCAGATAATATTGCCGTAGGCCGGATTTTCTTTAATCAGTTTGGAATACTCTTCTTTTGAGAGCTCCTTGGGATCCACAATACCTTTTCTGGTGGCGATGAAGTCATCCTTCTCCTTTAAGCCGGCCTTCTCCTTCAGAATATCCGCCACCATCTTACCGATCGCCGGGCTGCTGGAAAGACCCGGGGACTCGATCCCGGCGCAGTCGATAAAGCCCTTGCAGTCCTCTAACTCCTTAATGACAAACTCATGCTGATCCTCATGGGCGCGCAGTCCTGCAAAGGAGGTGATCACCTGCCGCATGGGGATGTTGTTTACGCTGTTCTGGGCCTTTCCAATCACCTCGTCCAGGCCCTCTCTCGTCGTATTGGTTCCCTCCGGATCGTCGATGTCAATCGCAGTCGGGCCGAGCAGAAGATTGCCGTGTACCGTCGGCGTCACAAGGATACCCTTGCCGAACTTGCCCGGCAGGGTGAAGATCGTCTTGTCCACCAGATCCCCGGCCGTCTTGTCAAGCAGGCAGTAATCGCCGCGCCTTGGCGTGATATGGATCTTCTCTGCGCTCATCATATTGTGGAAGCGATCCGCATGAACGCCGGCTGCATTTACCACATATTTCGCCTTCAGAACGCCCTGGCTGGTTGTCAGCTCAAAGCCCTCGTCTGTCTTTACGATATTCTCAACCTCTGTGTTGAATTTGAACTCCACGCCGTTCATGGCCGCATTTTCCGCCAGGGCGATGGTCAGGCCAAAAGGACATACGATGCCGCCCGTGGGGGCATAGAGCGCGCCCACCATATTGTCCGTTACGTTGGGCTCCATCTCCTTTACTTCCTCTTTTGTCAGGATCCGCAGATCCTTTACGCCGTTCTTCACGCCTCTCTCATACAGAGCTTCCAGGTTGGGGCGATCCTCCTCGCGCATGCACAGAACCAGGGAACCGTTTCTCCGGAACGAGAAATCCAGATCCCTGGAAAGCTGCTCCATCATGAGGTTTCCCTCTACATTCAGCTTTGCCATCAAAGAGCCCTCTGCCGCGTCATAGCCCGCATGGACGATAGCGCTGTTGGCCTTTGAGGTGCCGCAGCAGACGTCTTCCTCTTTGTCCACAACGCAGATATCTGCCTGGTAGCGCGAAAGCTCTCTGGCCGCCGCACATCCGGATACACCTGCGCCGATTACGATAATATCATACATATTTATTATCCTCCTGCCTATTAGGTTTTTATGAAAAAAGCCAGGCTGACAGAAATCACCCTCTTCGGCTGATATCCTGTGTGCCTGGCTCATCCTTCTCTTGCGCACTTAAATTATGAAATTAACCCGGCCCGCTCCCGTTTTCAGGCAGGGGCCGGTAAGCTTAAGCTTCTGAATGGATTTTTAACAGACACCTGGCGCGGTCTGTGTTCCGGCAGACAACCGGGACGCAGGCCGCTCCGCGCCGCGTTCTACCACGGAATCGCTCCGTAAACCAGAACAGCGACAATTGCGCCCACAATCGGGCCAACCAGCGTTACGACTCCATAGCTCCAGTTTGAATCGCCTTTGCCCTTGATCGGAAGCACCGCGTGGGCCAGCCTGGGACCTAAGTCACGGGCCGGGTTGATCGCATAGCCCGTCAGGCCGCCGAGGGACATACCGACAGATACGATAATGGCAAATACAAAAATGTAGTTGAGTCCCATATCGCCAAGGCCGGCTACATTTCCCGTGCCCTTAATGGCAAACACCAGTACGAAAGTGCCGATGGCTTCTGATAAAATATTGAGCGGGAGATTCGGAACCGACGGGCCTGTGGAGAACACGCCCAGCTTCGCGCCCGGATCATCCGTCGCGTCAAACTGCTCCTTGAACAGGATGTATACAAGGCAGGCTCCGACAAATGCGCCCGCAAACTGCGCAATGATATAGCCCGGAACAAGCGCCCAGTCAAAGGAGCCGTCGATCGCCAGCGCCAGCGTCAGCGCCGGATTGAACGAAGCGCCTGAGGCTGCCCCGAAAATGAAAGCGGGTACCATAACCGCAAGACCCCAGGCAAAGGTGATCTGAATCGACCCCGCCCCTTTCATGCCTGATTTATTCAGTGTCACATTGGCAACAACGCCGTCGCCCAATAGAATCAGAAGCATTGTTCCTAAAAACTCCGCTATATATGGTAACATAAGATTTCCCCCTTTTCAAGTTAAAACATGATTGCGCCGTCTCTTTATAACCGGACTGAGGGAGCTTAGTCCTCCTTCGCCCATCCAAAGGAACATTTCACTGCTTTATCCCATCCTTTAAGCCTCTGCGTCCTCTCTTCCTCTCCGATCTCCGGATCGAATACGCGGTCAATCGCCCAGTTCTTAATGACATCTTCCTTGCTCGCCCAGTAGCCTACTGCCAGACCTGCCAGATAAGCTGCGCCCATCGCGGTGGTTTCCACGCATTTCGGGCGGTGAACAGGGGCATTGATTAAGTCTGCCTGAATCTGCATCAGGAGGTTGTTGGCGCTGGCGCCGCCGTCCACCTTCAGGGCCGCCAGATCGATACCGGAGTCTGCTCTCATGGCCTTTAAAACATCATTCGTCTGGTAAGCCAGGGACTCCAGAGTCGCGCGGATAATGTGGTATTTGTTCACACCCCTTGTGAGGCCCACGATCGCGCCTCTCGCATACTGATCCCAGTGCGGAGCGCCCAGTCCTGTGAAGGCAGGCACAACGTAGCATCCATTCGTATCATCCACCTTTTTAGCCATGTACTCGGAGTCCGGCGAGGAATCCACCATCCTCATCTCGTCGCGCAGCCACTGGATCGCGGCGCCGGCCACGAAGATCGAGCCCTCCAGAGCGTAGGTCACCTTGCCGTCCAGGCCCCAGGCGATGGTCGTCACAAGGCCGTTCTTGGAGTAAACCGGCTGATCGCCCGTATTCATGAGCATGAAGCATCCTGTTCCATATGTATTCTTTGCCTCGCCGGGCTTAAAGCAGGTCTGGCCGAACAGAGCGGACTGCTGATCGCCTGCCGCGCCGCCGATCGGGATCGGGCCGCCGAAGAACTGCGGATCCGCCTCGCCGTAAACGCAGCTTGAGGGCTTCGCCTCCGGAAGTATACACTTCGGAATATTCAGCTCTGCCAGAATCTCATCGTCCCACTTTAATTCCTTGATATTGAACAGCATGGTTCTGGATGCATTTGTGTAATCCGTCACATGAACCCTGCCCTTGGTCAGCTTCCAGATCAGCCATGTCTCAACCGTACCGAACAGAAGCTCCCCGCGTTCTGCGCGCTCTCTTACGCCCTCTACATTGTCCAGGATCCATTTTAACTTGGTTCCGGAGAAATACGCGTCGATCACAAGGCCCGTCTTCTCTCTGTACGTATCAACCAGACCTTTGTCCTTTAAGCTGTCGCAGTATTCGGAAGTACGGCGGCACTGCCACACGATCGCATGATATACCGGCTCCCCTGTCACCTTATCCCACACAATTGTCGTCTCGCGCTGGTTCGTAATGCCGATAGCCGCAATGTCCGCCGAGGTCGCCCCGATTTGGTTCATAGCGCCCAGAGCCACCTCAAGCTGCGTGGACCAAATTTCGTCCGCGTCGTGCTCCACCCAGCCCGGCTTCGGGAAATACTGGGTAAATTCCTTCTGCGCCACGCTGCACATCTCGCCCTTTTCGTTAAAAAGGATACATCTGTTGCTGGTCGTGCCGGCGTCGAGCGCCATTACATATTTTGCCATAAAAACCCCTCCTTAATATAATTGAATAACATGAAACATGTTATTATGTTCTTCCTTCTCTATATAAACCAGATATCCTGATTCGTGGATGAAATCGATATGGCTCCCGCGTCAATCGCCGCGATCACATCCGACTTTTCCACGATCATACCCCCCGCAATCACCGGCGAAGGTACCAAATGGGTGATCTTTTTGATAATCCGGGGCATGATACCCGGCAGGATCTCCACAATATCCGGCAAAACAGCCTCATACTGCTTTTTTATGTTGTCAAACGCCATGGAATCAATTGCAAATAAGCGCAGTATCGTCACCAAATCCAATTCCCTGGCCCGTCTGATGAGGGACGACTTTGTGCTGATAATCCCGTCCGCCCTGGTGCTTTTCTTAATGAAATCAACCGCCACTTCCTTCCCGGACAGGCCGGTCACCAGATCCATATGTACCACAGCCAGCTTTCCCTTTTCTTTTATGCAGTCTACAATGTCCGCGATCCTCACTATATCGCCGTACAAAATAAAGACAATTTTAATCTCTGACTCCAGGCAGCGGTAAAGCCCTTTGTCGTCCTTAATCGCCGCAACAACCGGGCAATCTGTGAGCGCATCATAAAAGCTCTGTTTCATCTTATAAAATCCTCCGTCATTTTTTACTTTCTGACGAGCTCTTTTCTGCCCTCACGGCCCGGACGAACGTCACCCATGGCGAATGCTTGATGATACAAAAAAAGAGCATCAGTAATTTACAACATTTCTGTCGTTGATAACCTGCTCCATTCTCCTGGTTCTTGTTCTTCTATTGTCCTCCAAATTTATATTTATCTTATCATGTTCGACAGTAATTGTCAATAATAAACTCATTTTTTTGCGCATTTTTTATATGTTCCCACTCCGAATAATTGCTTTGGCGAAGAATTCTCACAAAAAATCCAGCGGTATCCGGCGGGCAGGTATGCATTCTGTACACTCCCTGCCCTGTTGTCCAAATATATGCAAAAGACCCGGAAAATATGTTATGTTACGGCCGCGCGCCCCTGTCCCCGGCCGGCTCAGGAACTGTCTCTCTGTGCCCCAGCCACAGCATCAGGCCCGTAAACACGCCCCCCAGGATATTTCCGAACGTTACAGGCAAAAGATTCCCAGCCAGGAAACCGCCCCAGGAAAGGGAGGCTATGTCAATCCCCGCCGCGGACGCCGCGGACGCATAGCCCGGAACCGCAGCCGCAAACAGCCCGGCCGGGATATAGTACATATTGGCAATACAATGCTCAAAACCGCAGATCACAAAAAAGGCAATCGGGAAAACCGTGCCCAGGATCCGCCCGGCGGTATCCTTTGATGAAAGACTGCACAGCGCGGCCAGACAGACCAGCACATTACAGAAAAAACCGCGCACGATGCCGTCCATGACCGGGATCTCCAGCTTGGACGCCGCCAGGCGCATCGTAAAAACAGCCAGCTCCCCGCCTGAATAGTTAAGCTGTCCAAAAAACGCGCAGCCCCAGGAGACAAGAAGCGCCCCCAGAAAATTTCCCAGATACACGAGCGCCCAGTTCCGGAGCATTCCTGGAAGCGTAGCTCTCTTTTCCAGAACCGATATAACAATCAGGCAGTTCCCGGTAAACAGCTCCGCGCCCATCAGAATCACCAGGGACAATCCGCCCGGGAAAAGCAGGCCGCTTATGATCCGCGCAGCCGACACGTTTGCGATGCTGTGGGAGGCGGTGTTGGTCACCGCCCCTCCCAGCGCGATAAACATTCCTGCCAGCGTCGCGAGCGCCAGCAGCCTCCCTGTGGAAAGCTTTGTCTTTTTCTCTCCTGCCGCCGCAAAATTATTTAAAATTTCCGGGGCCGTAAAAAAATTCATCCTGTCTCTCTCCTCACAGCGCTCAGAACAGGCCCAGGATCCGCCCGTTCTCATCAACATCGATCTGTTCTGCGGCCGGAACCTTCGGAAGGCCCGGCATGGTCATAATATCCCCGGTTAAGGCCACAATGAACCCGGCTCCTGCCGATACCTTGAGACTGCGCACCGTCACACGAAATCCCTTCGGAGCTCCGAGAAGCTTCTGATCATCGGAAAAGCTGTACTGCGTCTTGGCCATACAGATCGGCATACCGGAAAATCCAAGGCTCTCCAAACGCTTTGCCTGCTTTTTGGCCATATCCGTCAGCTCAACGCCGTCGCCGTGGTATACCCTGGTCACAATCGCGTTCAGCTTTTCTTCAATACCAAGCGCATCCTCATAGCAGTAAGAGAAATGGTTCTCCTCCTCACAGAGGCGTAAGACCTCCTTAGCCAGCTCCACGCCGCCTTCGCCGCCTTTTGCCCAAACCTCGGAAAGGGCGACATTCACGCCCAGCTCCCGGCACCGCTTTTCAATCAGGGCAAGCTCCGCCTCCGTGTCAAGCGGGAAACGGTTTATGGCCACCACGCATGGCAGGCCGAATACCTTTGTAATATTTTCCACATGCTGCAGGAGGTTCGGCAGGCCCTTCTCCAGCGCTTCTAAGTTCTCGTTATTTAAATCCGCCTTTGCCACGCCGCCGTGATGCTTTAAAGCGCGCACCGTTGCCACAACTACCACCGCGGCCGGGTTAAGCCCCGCCATGCGGCACTTGATATCCAGGAATTTTTCAGCTCCCAGATCGGCCCCAAATCCGGCCTCGGTCACCGTGTAATCGCCCAGCCTTAAGGCCATGCGGGTGGCGATAACCGAATTGCAGCCGTGAGCGATGTTCGCAAAGGGGCCGCCGTGGATAAAGGCCGGGGTATGTTCCAGGGTCTGCACCAGATTCGGCTTAAGCGCGTCCTTTAAAAGGGCGGCCATGGCCCCCGCCGCCTTCAGATCCCCTGCTGTCACAGGCTCGTCGTCATACGTATAACCCACAATGATCCGCGACAGGCGCTCCTTTAAGTCCGTAATATCCGAAGACAGGCACAAAACCGCCATGATCTCGCTTGCCACCGTGATATCATACCCATCCTCGCGCGTCACGCCGTCCACTCTTCTGCCGAGGCCGTCCACAATATTCCTTAACTGACGGTCATTCATATCCACCACGCGCTTCCATGTGATCCTCTTCGGGTCAAGGCGCAGGCTGTTTCCCTGATAAATATGGTTGTCCAGCATAGCGGCCAGAAGGTTGTTCGCCGCGCCGATGGCATGAAAATCGCCTGTGAAATGCAGGTTGATATCCTCCATGGGAATCACCTGCGCATATCCGCCTCCGGCCGCCCCTCCCTTGACGCCGAACACAGGCCCCAGCGAGGGCTCGCGCAGCGCCACGGTCACGCGTTTTCCCAGCCGTTTCAGTCCGTCGGCCAGCCCCACGGTCGTCGTCGTCTTCCCCTCTCCGGCCGGGGTCGGGTTGATCGCCGTCACCAGAATCAGCTTCCCGTCTCTGCCCGCGCTCTCCTTCAGTAAATTGTAATCCACTTTTGCCTTATAATTGCCGTACTGCTCTAAATACGTTTCTTCGATTCCCGCGGCCGCCGCAATCTCGCGAATATGAAGCGGCGTCGATTCCTGAGCGATTTCAATATCCGTTTTTATCATTTCACATTCCTCCGTAAGATGTACAAAACCCGTAACCGTTCAGAAAGCTCTGAACTGCTGCCAAAACCCATTCAAATCGAAATGCGGGCGGTTACAGAACATTTACCTGCAAAAAGCCGGAGGCTTTCAGAATCTTTGCCTCCCATGTGACGGCCTCCCCCTCGAGCTGGTCCGTTTTCGAGGCTGTCTCCCTGACAAACGCCTCGTCCCGGATAGAAGCCAGGTTGATTTTTACATTCAAAAGCGCGCCCAAAACCGCGGTCCGCGCCAGCATGGCCGCCAGAAGGCCGTCCGATACCGCGGTCTGATTACCCTTTTTGACTACCTCCTCCGCGATCGGAAATATGCCGGCCGCTGTCTCTGCGATCGAGAGCGGGACGGCGGACGCCTCCTTTAAGCCCTCCTGGATGGCGTCCCGCCTCGCCTCCTGCTGCTCCTTTGTCTCCCGCGGCATGCGCAGCGCGGCCATACAGGCGTTAAAGCACACGCTGTCCTTCTGGATATCGTCCAGAAGACGGCTTCGCAACGCGGCGGCCCGGCCCGCCAGAGCCTCCATCTCCTCCTGTACGCCCGCATATTTTTCCCTGCCGATCGTTAAATTGGCCACCATCTCAGACAGCGCCGCCGCCAGGGCCCCGACAAGGGCCGACACGCCTCCGCCGCCCGGCGACGGCGCGTCGGAAGCGGTCAGGCCGGTAAATTCTTCAACCGTCAGTTCCTTTAAATCTCCCATTCTCAAATCTCCCTGCTTGTAACAGCTCAGCCCTATGGCAAAACTGTAAAACCTGAGTTCTCATTATCAAATTTTACCAGTACAGCATTCCCGTCAGAGCCGTCAGTCAAGAAACGTTACCGCCTTGCACGGCGTCCTGTAATTGGACGGGGCGGTGGTGATTCCGGTCCGCTCTGTGCTGGAATGGATGATCTGGCCTCCGCCTATGTAGAGCGCTACATGGTTGATGTAATTGCCGCTGGCATAAAACAGCAGATCGCCCGGCTGCACATCCCCGACTGAAATCTCGCGCCCTTTTGCCGCCTGATCCCTCGAGCTTCGCCCGATCGCGATGCCAAAGTGGGCAAAGACAGCCTGTGTAAAACCTGAACAATCCGCGCCGTCTGTCAGGCTCGTCCCGCCGTACACATACGGATTGCCCAAAAACTGCTTTGCATAGGCCACAATCGCCGAGCGCGTCGCATTGGCCACCGCGCCCGAACCGCCGCTCCCGGCTCCCGGCCCGCCCCCGGCGTCTGTCCCGGGCGCATTGCTTCCCGGCGCTTTGCCTGTCCCGGGCGCTTTCGGGCTTTCCGGGGCCTTCGTTGTCTCCGGCGCTTTTGTCGTTTCAGGGGCTTTCGTTGTCTCCGGCGCCTCCACAGTCTCCGGCGCTTTTGTCGTCCCGTTTCCTCCGGCCGGGTTGGCCTCTATCGTCCCGTCAAATAAAGGCGCCGGCGCTTTTACCGTCTCCGGAGCCTTTGTCGCAGGAGCTTTGGTTGTTTGCGGCGCTTTTGTCGTCTCAGGCGCTTTCGTGTTCTGGGCCGCCGATTCCTTCGCCGCCTCCTGCTTTGCCTCCTCCAGACGCTTAATCGCCTCGTCCGCTTCCTTTTTCAGCCTCTCCTCTTCCGCCTTTTTAGCGTTTTCCTCATCTGTGGTGACCGCCTTGTTAAACTCCACGCGGATGTGGATATACTCCTTAAAGACATATCCCACCAGATCATTGTCAACCGAGATTTTAGCAAAATCCCCTTCCTCGCCTATGACCTCATACTCCGCGTCCGGCGTGAGCACATCCAGCGTGCGGCTCTCCAGATTCGGTGCCTCCCGAAGACGCAGGCTGGAGGTGTTCGTCACGCGGGCAAACGAAGTCCCCACCTGCCTGGCCACGGATTCCGCCTCAGTTCCTGTGATGAAATACTGCGCCTTGATAAAGCCCTGCACATTCCCGGACTGGATCCTATACCAAGTTCCCCCCTCGCCGTCCACTGTCTCCAGGATCGTGGCGGCGCAGTTATTGTAAATCTTTCCCACCACGGCCCCGGACGTGCTGGCGTCAGACCGCACATTTACATAATTGCTGACGCGGGAAATGGCGACATTATCATATTCCGATGTGGGCGGCGCGGCGACGGTTGGAACCTCCGTCCGGCCGCCTGTCTCTGCCTGCGGCGCATCCTGCCCCGCGCCGGACAGCCCGCCGGTAAACGCCTCCTCAAGCTCGGCCCCCGGATCAAGGCTGCTCGCATGGTAATGGTTGATGATGACCGACGCGCCCGCCGCCGGGGCTTCCGTCTCCAGATTCATGGCAGCCTGCGACACAAAGCCGCCCGCGCCTCCCATGCAGATGTATATGCTGCACAAAATCAGCGCGCCGTTTTTCAGGCAGCGGGCGCGGGACGGGGATTCACTGCAGTTTACGCAATGCTGTACCAGTACCCTTAACTGCTTCCTCATCCGAATTCCTCCTGTCCTTCAGACAGATAACGCTCTGCGCTCGCGATACAGTTCGCTCCGTCCGCCGCCGCGGTGACGATCTGGCGCAGCGCCTTTGTGCGGATATCCCCGGCCGCAAATACGCCGGGAAGCGACGCGCGCCCGTCCTCCCCCGCTATGATATATCCCTGCGGGTCCAGATCCAACTGCTCCCTGTACGCCTGGCTGTCCGGCTCAATACCTACTGCGATAAACACGCCGTCAACCGGCAGCTCGCGTGTCTCCGATGTCTTTTTATTCAGCAGCTTCAGCGAAGACACTCTGCCTTCGCCCGTAATCTCTTCCACAACCGTATCCCAGACAACCTCCACATTATCAAGGGACATAAGACGCTTCTGCAGGCTTCTGGCCCCGCGCAGCTCATCCCTGCGGTGGATGAGGTAAACCTTCTCACACAGCCGTGAAAGGAAGATCGCATCCTCTAGCGCCACGTCGCCCCCGCCGACCACGGCCGTAGTTTTACCCCTGAAAAACGCGCCGTCGCAAGTGGCGCAGTAGGACACCCCAGCCCCGGCAAGCCGCGTCTCTCCCGGCGCTCCCAGCGTCCTGTGGCGGGCTCCCGCGGCGATGACCACTGCCCTGGCCTGGTATTCGCCATCCTCGCATATTACGGTTTTGACAGGGCCCGCAAGCTCTGTGCGGATTACCGTGTCTTCCTGAAAGACAGCTCCTAGCTTGTCCGCATGGGCCCGCATCGCCTCAGCGAGATCAAAGCCGCTGGTTCCCGGAAGGCCAGGATAGTTGTCAACCTCATAAGTGTCAAGAATCTGGCCTCCGCTCATAGCGCTTTTTTCTATTATAATGGCGTCCAGTTCCGCGCGCCGGGCATAAATCGCGGCGCTCAAACCAGCCGGGCCGGAGCCGATGATGATCAGATCGTGTATTTTCATGGATTCATTTCCTTTTCATAATGATAGTGGGTGTTCATGCGGCAAGAAGGCGGGCGGCTTTTTACGGCCCGCTTTGTCTTTTGAAAATTGTTGAAGACAGTATATCATACTTCTGAGGGATTTCATACCCCCTTAAAATGCTATTCAGAATATTGTAAGTAACTGGTTCATGTTTCTGTATGATGCCGTGAGTCACCAACACGCTTCTCTCCTCCTTCCGTTTATGCTATAATAGCCCTGTGATGTAACCGTTCAGGTTATCTGAACAGTTACGCCTGACGCGCTGACCATACAAACATCTGTTTTTGAAAGGAGTTGACACATATGTCGCGTAAAACCGTTTTAGTCACCGGAGCCTCGCGCGGGATTGGGAAGGCGATTGCCCTTAAGTATGCCGGAAAAGGCTATAACACAGTGATTACCTGTATTCACCGGAAAGAGCAGCTTTTACAGACCCGGAAGGAGATTGAGGGCATGGGCATGGGATGCCTGGCATGGCTTGGGGATGCGGGGGATTATGGGAGCTGTGAGGAGCTGTTTTCGCGTATCCGCAAGCAGTTCGGCTCCCTGGATGTGCTGGTCAATAACGCCGGCGTGTCTTATATCGGCCTTTTTCAGGATATGAAGCCTGAGGACTGGGATCGGATCGTCCGCACGAATCTGACATCCGTTTTCAACTGCTGCCGCCTTGCGATCCCTATGATGCTGACTAAAAAAAGAGGGAAGATTATTAATATCTCCTCTGTGTGGGGCGTCTGCGGCGCTTCCTGCGAGGCGGCCTATTCCGCCACGAAGGGAGGCGTCAACGCCCTGACAAAGGCGCTGGCCAAAGAACTCGCGCCCAGCAATATCCAGGTCAATGCCATTGCATGCGGCGCGATCGATACGGAGATGAATCATTTTCTTCACAGGGAGGATCTGATCGCGCTTCTGGATGAAATTCCGGCCGGCCGTCTGGGACAGGCGGCGGAGGTCGCGGATCTGGCCTATCACCTTGGGTATAAGGAGTCATATCTGACAGGGCAGATCATCGGGCTAGACGGCGGGTGGATGTGACGCGGCCTTTACAGAGCTTCATCCGGTTCGCGCCTGCCGCCCGGACTCCGGCCGGCCTTCCGGCTGTTTTCAAAAAAGGCGGACTAAAGTAACCGTTCAGAGGCTGTCTGAACGGTTACGGGTTAAAATCGGAAATAGATAAAGGGATTATATGTGTTGTTGACCAGATACATGGTACACAGAAACATCAGGACGAGCATGACAGCCACATCGGCCGCCCCTGTCAGCTTTCTGTCGTATAAACGCTTTGTAAGCCCCGGCGCAAGGCGCTGCAGGATTCCGCAGGCGAAAATCCCGCATATTGCCGTAAAAAGCACCTTACGGTTGACAAACAGCCGGATCGGATATATCCCCGCCTGCGGGCAGAACATCTTCCGCAGCAAAAGCAGCGCATCCGGAAGGTTTTCCGCCCTGAAAAAGACCCAGCCGATCACCACAATCAGCATCACATATACATGATTCAGCGCGCGGAAACGGTTCTTCTCCAGGAATGTCCCCCACGACCCGCGCTCCAGAATCAGGAATACGCCGTAATACAGTCCCCATATAATAAAATTCGCGCCCGCCCCGTGCCAGAGGCCCGTCGCAAAGAATACGATCATGAGGTTGCAGCACGTTTTGAGGCCGCCGTTCCTGCTCCCCCCCAGAGGGATGTAGACATATTCCTTAAACCATGTGGAGAGGGATATATGCCATCTCCTCCAGAAATCCCGGATCGAGGACGAGAGGTAGGGATAGCGGAAATTTTCCATGAAGTGAAAGCCAAACATTTCCCCCAGCCCGATGGCCATGTCCGAGTATCCCGAAAAATCAAAATAGATTTGCAGAGTATACAGAACGGCCATCAGCCATACCGCGCCCGTCCCAAGCCCGTAAAGCGGCTTTTCAAGGATGGAGTCCACGACCAAGGCAAAGGGATTGGCAAGCAGCATTTTCTTGGCCAGGCCATAGCTGAACCGCCGGATGCCGTACGCCATCCCTTCCGCGCTTATGAGCCGGCTCTCTATCTGCTCACAGATGTCATGATATTTCACGATCGGCCCTGCAATAAGCTGCGGGAAAAAGGAGATGTAAAGCGCCAGGTAAAACGGATTTCTCTGCGCCTCAATCGTGCCCCTATACACGTCAACCACATAGGAAAGCGCCTGAAAAGTATAAAACGAGATCCCAATCGGCAGCGCAATCTCCTTTGGATTCAGGAGAAAACGCCCTCCCACCAGCCTGGATAACAGAACATTCAGGCTCTCCGCCGCGAAATTAAAATACTTAAAATATCCTAAAAGGCCAAGGTTTACCAGTACGCACAGTCCCAAAAGCAGATGGCCGCCAGCGCTTTTTCCCCCTGCCCGGCGGCGGATACGCGCGGACAGCAGCCCGAAGGCATAATTGATTCCAATGGAGAGAAGCATCAGGCAGACATATACCGGCTCCCCCCATGCATAAAAAAGGAGGCTCGCCGCCAGCAGGACGCCGTTTCGCACCGCGGCGTTTCCCGTTATAAAATACAGGAAAAAAACAGCGGGGAGGAAATACCATAAAAACACAAGGGAGCTGAACAGCATATGCGGGAACCGACCTTTCTTTATTTATCTGTGATTAAAATTCACTCTTGCTGCCAAAATTAATGATGACTTCGACATCGCTTTTCATGCTTTTGCGAAACGCTTCATAAAAATGATAGCATTTACTCTGTAGCTGCCTTAAAGTCAGGCGTTTCTTATTATCAAATATTGGTAAACTGGCATATAGATTTTCAGCCTTAACAATTAACGAGCCAGTATACATACAAAGCCTGCAGTCTCTGCAGTTACATCTGCAAAACAGCCCTCTTGAACTGTGCTTTGCGTTCGGGATTAAGCGTTTTTACCACATATTTCACAAACACATCTACAATCGGATGCTTTGTCTCTTCAAGAAAACCCAGTTCAATGCTTTTTTCGCACACCTCTCCCACCCTGTCTCTGAACGAGGTCTTTGACACGTACTCTGCATGATCCACCTCGTTCCGTATTTCTGACACCAAAGGATTATGAGCTAAGGGAGTACGGCCGTCAAAGAGCGTATCATTTACCTGTATCACCGTAAGCCCGGCCGCTTCAGCGGCTTGCCTGCTCCTGTAAATATTCAAAGACATCCAACTACTCCTTCCTTTGGCGTTATTATACCATTTCGCAAAGAGCATTTCAATTTCTATTGCGCCGCCGCAGGGCGCGCGGATGTGAAGAGATACATTCTCCCGGCCAGCGCGCATTCACACAGTATTCTCAGAACTACACCGCAGACAGCCTTCCCACTCCTGATTGTAAAATTCCCCATTTATTTTTTGTTTATTTTTCCCATTGACTTTTCCTTCTCACTCCTAAACACCTCATTTTATTGTTATTATTATACAAAAATTACTTTTCATTTTTATGCATCTTTGTATAATATCAAACTTTTTTATTAGAAAATTATTAGTATGCAAAATATTTTATAGAGAAATATATTTACTTTTAATTATAGGTGTTATATAATTTTCTCAATCGAACAGTACATAGTTTTTTTATAAGGAGGACGTTTTTATGGAACTCAAAACTTACAACAATCTCTTAGTGGAAATCGAGGACGGCATTGCGGTTGTCACCATCAACCGTCCGAAGTCTTTAAACGCGCTGAACAGCGAGACGCTGGCTGAGCTGGGCGATGTGGCTTCCACAATTGAGAAGTCCAAGGAGGTTAAGGTTGTGATCCTGACAGGTTCCGGACAGAAGGCATTTGTGGCCGGCGCTGATATCTCTGAAATGGTGAATGCTTCCGCACAGGAAGGCCGTGCGATGGCTCTTCTGGCTGCCGAGACGTTCAACACCCTGGAGAACATGCCTCAGGTTACGATCGCGGCCGTAAACGGCTACGCTCTGGGCGGCGGCTGTGAGATCTCCATGGCATGCGATATCCGTGTTGCGGCTGAGAACGCGAAGTTCGGACAGCCGGAAGTAAATCTTGGCATTCTGCCGGGCTTTGGCGGAACACAGAGACTTCCGAGACTGGTAGGCAAGGGCCGTGCAAAGGAGCTCATCTTCACAACGGATCAGATCGATGCCGAAGAGGCATACCGCATCGGACTGGCTAACAAGGTGGTTCCCCAGGCAGAGCTTCTCGACTACTGCAAGGCCATGGCGAAGAAGATCATGTCCAAGGCAAGCTTTGGCGTAACGCTTGCCAAGCAGGCCATCAACACTGGTATGGATACAGATCTTGCCAGCGGCTTAAAGCTTGAGGCGAATCTGTTCGGCCTTTCCTTCGCGACGCATGACAAGGCTGAGGGCATGGCTGCCTTCCTTGAAAAGAGAAAAGCAGATTTGACCGATTTCTAATTTCTATAGCAAACGACAAATAAATTTTCCGTTTGCTATAGCCCCTCCGGGGGATGCGCACGAATTTGCATAGGAAATATGCTGCTTACGCAGCGCAAATCCGGCGCAGGAAACGGGCAAAACGAAAATCGTTTTGTCGTTTCCTATAACTACTGCATCTGACCCGCGGGGCCGGGGGATGAATTTTCCCGGCCCTGTTATTTTTACACCCTTTTTTAGGCGCATCGGTTCATAACCGGAAGGAAATGAACCCCGCATCGTTTCGATTTTTAATCTAAGGAGGAATTACGATGGCTAAGGTCTCAATTATTACAGCGCAGGAAGCGGCCTCCATGGTGTCTGATAACATGATGGTAACCGCCAGCGGCTTTGTGGCCAGCGATATGCCGGAGGCTCTGACAAAGGCTCTGGAAGCGCGTTTTCTGGAAACAGGATCCCCGAAAAACCTGACTCTTTTCTATGCCGCGGCGCAGGGCAACCGGGACGGCAGCGGAGCTGACCATTTTGCGCATGAGGGCATGACAAAACGTGTCATCGGCGGCCATTGGAACATGGTCCCCAATCTGGGAAAGCTGGTTCTGGAAAATAAGATCGAGGGCTACAACCTGCCGCAGGGCACGCTGTCCCAGCTCTACCGCGATATTGCCGGACACCGCATCGGAACCATCACCCACGTAGGACTGAACACCTTTGCCGATCCGCGTATTGAGGGAGGAAAGCTCAATTCGATTTCCACAGACGATCTGGTGGAGGTTGTAAATATTCTCGGCGAGGAGAAGCTTCTATATAAAGCCTTCCCCATTGACATCGGCTTTATCCGCGGAACGTATGCGGATGAGAACGGAAATATCACCATGGAGCATGAGGTCGCTTCCCTTGAGGCCACCTCCATCGCCCAGGCGGTGAAAAACAGCGGGGGCAAGGTCATCGTCCAGGTTGAGAAGGTGGTTGAAAACGGCTGCCTTGACCCCAAGCTTGTAAAGGTTCCCGGCATCTATGTGGATGCAGTTGTTGTATGCGAGGATCCGAAGGATCATGAGCAGTGCGTGGGATGCGAGTATGACGGCTCTATGACCGGCGATTTCCGTGTACCCTTAAGCAGCCTGCAGTATCCGAAGCTCTCCGCAAAGAAAGTCATCGGCCGCCGCGCCGCCATGGAATTAAAAGAAAATTCCGTTGTCAATCTGGGGATCGGTATCCCGGAATACATATCCATGGTTGCAAACGAGGAAGGCATCGGCGATTACATGACTCTGACGGTTGAGGCCGGCCCGATCGGCGGCGTTCCGCAGGGCGGCCCGAAATTCGGCGGTTCCGTCAATGCGGAAGCAATCCTGGATCAGCCTTACCAGTTTGACTTCTACGACGGCGGAGGCGTGGATTACGCCTTCTTAGGGCTGGCGCAGGCGGATCAGGACGGAAATATCAATGTCAGCAAGTTCGGACCCAGAATCGCGGGCTGCGGCGGTTTCGTCAACATCACGCAGAACGCAAAGCGCGTGTTCTTCTGCGGCACCTTTACGGCCGGCGGCCTTGCCGTGGAGTTCGAGAACGGTTCCCTTAAGATTGTAAAAGAAGGGCGCGAGAAGAAGTTCATCGACCACGTAGAGCAGATCACCTTCAGCGGCGCTTATGCCAACAAAACCGGCCAGCCGGTTCTCTATATCACGGAGCGCGCCGTATTTGAGCTTCGCGCGGATGGCGTATACCTCACTGAGGTTGCTCCGGGCATTGACATTCAGACCCAGATCATTGATCTGATGGGATTTGTTCCCAGGATGGATGGACAGCCGAAGCTGATGGATGCCAGAATCTTTAAGGATGAGCTGATGGGGCTTGGAAAATAACCGCATCCGTTCAGACGAACTGTTATAAGTCAACAACCCCGCTGCAAGCAACGGTGCGTCAAACTTGCAGCGCTGCAGAGCAGCGGGGTATTTGACCCTCGCGGCAGCCGCCAAATGTGCATGCAAGCATGCTCACTTGGCTCGTTGCCCGCGGGAATAAAAAAATGTAACCCTATGTTACAAAAAGCGGCGGCGGACGGCCCGTCAGGGCTGCGCCGCGGCTTTCAGGATGATTTCGCCGCGGCCTGTAAAAGGGGGACTGCCTTTTTCGCAGGCCGTGAACAGGAGGAACCATGAATTTTCAAATTCTTGTACTTTTTATTGCTATTATTCTATTCGGGCTTCTGGCCTTTAAGCAGGTAAGCGCATTGATTCTGGCTCCGCTTATCACGATTTTCGTAGCTGTCTGCAGCGGTCTTCCGATCCTTGACAGCCTCAAAAATTCCTTTATGCCCGCCGCCGGAGATTATGTCATCAAGTATTTCCTGACCTTCTTCGCGGGAGCTTTATTTGGAGCGGTTTACCAGTTTACAGGCGCCGCCGAATCTCTGGCAAGAGCCATTGCCGGCATCAGCAAAGGACGTTTCACCGCGCCGATCATCATGTGCATTACCGGTATCCTGACTTATGGCGGCGTCAGCGGCTTTGTTGTATTCTTTGTTATCTACCCGATCGCGATTCAGTTGTTCCGCGAGGCAAACATCAGCAGACGCCTTCTTCCGGCTGCGATTTCCGCCGGCTGCTGGACCTGGTCCATGAGCGGCCCCGGATCCCCGTCGATCCAGAATGTTATTCCCATGACGGATCTGGGAACCCCGGCGACAGCGGCCTTTGTTCCCTCCCTGATCACCACGATCGTGATGTTTCTTCTGATTTTTGGCTGGCTCGAGTACCGCGCCCGCGCCCTTGCCAAAAAGGGATATTTCTTTGATGATAAGACGCTTAAATATCAGCTCACCGAGGAAGAGCTCAGCACGGACGAGAACAAATCTCTTCCGCACTGGATTCAGGCGGCTCTGCCGATCGCGGCGATCCTGGCCTCCTTTAACCTGTTTCACCTCCCGGTGGAAACCTCGGTTATGGTCGGCATCATCCTTTCCGTTATCCTGATGTTTAAACGGATCGGCGGTCTTAACGCGTGGATTGAGGTCTTCAACAAGGGCGCGGCAGACTCCGGCGTCGCTATCCTGAATACCGGTATCGTAGTCGGCTTCGGCGGCGTAGTTCAGAACACGCAGGCATTTGCGGATCTGGTAAATGGTTTAAAGAACCTTTCTATCAATCCGCTCGTGTTCTGTATGATCACGGTAGCTATCTGCGCCGGCGCGTGCGGATCCGCTTCCGGCGGTATCGGCGTTGCCTTTAACGCATTAAAAGCCACCTACGTTGAGATGGGCTTAAATCTGGAGTATGTACACCGTATCGCCGCCATCGCTGCCGGAACGCTTGACACGCTTCCGCACCAGGGCGCTCAGATCACTCTTCTGGGCATCTGTAAGATGACGCATAAGGAAGCCTACGGCGATATCGCAATCACCCAGATCCTGATCCCCTTCATTGCCTGCGGCGTATTCATCATGCTCGCCAGCATGGGATTATAGGGAAATGCCATCGCGTACTGACTGCCACACATAATAGTGACAGTAAATCGCGAATTTCAAATCCTGTCTTATGGCAGTTTGCACAAAAAAACGGGACAAAATTTGACAGATTGCTTCTTGACTACAGAGATGGGATCATGTATTATTTATGTATGCTATTATTTAGCGTGCTAGATATTTTGAATAAGAATTATTCTACAATTCTTTAAAATCGTTTCGCACGCCCCGTTAAATAACAATCACCGAATATGAAAAAGGAGGACTTATTTATGAATTTCCAGTTATCCGAAGAGCGTCTGACCTTACAGAAAGCAGTCAGGGAATTTGCAGAGAACGAGTTAGCGCCAGGCGTAATTGAGCGTGACGAGACCAGCGCTTTCCCTTTAGACCTCTACAAAAAGATGGGCGAGATGGGCTTTATCGGCCTTCCCTACGCTAAAGAGTACGGCGGATCCGGCGGGGATTATCTCGATTACGCGATTGCAGTGGAGGAGATCTCCAAGGTAGATGCCTCTGTCGGCATCTCCTACTCCGTATCTACCTCTCTCTACGGCGGCAGCATCGCAAACGGCGCTTCCGAAGAGCAGAAGAGAGAATTCCTTCCTGAAGTATTGAGCGGCCAGACCTTTGGCTCCTTTGGCCTCACAGAGCCCAACGCCGGTTCCGACGCAGGCGGATGCGTAACCGTTGCCGAGAAAAAAGGCGACAAATATGTGCTGAACGGCTTAAAGTGCTTTAATACCAACGGGCCTCTTTCCAATCACTTCGCCGTATATGCTTTAACACAGCCGGAGTTAAAGTCCAAGGGCCTTTCCTGCTTCCATGTGACAAAGGGAACGCCGGGCCTCTCCATCGGCAAGATTGAGAATAAGATGGGTATCCGCTCCGCACAGGTTTCCGAGCTGGTATTTGAGAACTGCGAGATCCCCGCTTCCGCACTGATCGGCCAGGAAGGCCAGGGCTTCAAGATCGCCATGAAGACGCTGGACGGCGGCCGTATCGGCGTAGCCGCTCAGGGCCTTGGAATCGCAGAGGGCGCATTTGAGATCGCAAGAAAGTACCTGATGACAAGAGAGCAGTTCGGCAAACCCATCTACCGCAACCAGTACCTGGCCTTCAAGATGGCTGAACTGGAATGCGAGATTGAGCAGGCCAAATACATGCTGTACAAGGCGGCGCTCGACAAATCCGAGGGACGGCCGTACTCCATTCCGGCTGCAAAGGCTAAATTAGTCTGCACCAATGCCGCTATGCATGTGACAACCGAGGCTGTGCAGATGCTCGGTGGAAACGGCTTTATGAAAGAGTATCACGTAGAGCGGATGATGAGAGACGCGAAGATCACTCAGATATATGAGGGAACCAATGAGATCCAGAAGCTGGTAATCAGCGGAGCGCTCTTTAGATAAGACATTCGTCAATTTATGCATATACCTCCTAAACAGCCGGATGGGGTTTCCCGCCGGCTGTTTGTAAATATTACGGCTGTTGCAGCCAATACCAATTGTCTGGGGGAGCCGCCGGCGGCCTTCCCGCAATGAACTACAGCCCGCATATATTTCTCCAGTAGCTCCCGCCCTACCTGTGAAAATAGTAACATGCGGTTTGACTTTCTCTTTTTTATTTAATATAATTATAAGACGCATTAGCAAACAAAGGAAAGAGAGATCGATTATGGAGTTAAAAGAGTGCATTAATTTTCTTCTCACCACATCCCAGCATACGGTTTTCCAATATATCAGCCAAAAACTGGCTCCTTTTGACGTCACGCCCTCTCAGTATGGGGTGCTGAACTGCCTGTGGGCCAACGGGGGTACCTGTCTGCCGCGAAAGATTGCGGAGATGCTGTGTCTTGAGACCTCTACAGTTTCCGGTATTCTGGACCGCATGCAGAAAAAGGAACTGATTGACCGCGTGATCAACACGGAAAACCGACGGGAGATTCTTGTTATTATTACGGAAAAGGGCGAGGCCCTGAAAGAGCCGGTGCTTCAGGTGATCGAAGATGTAAACCGCGATGTGCTGGCTGATTTTTCGGAAGATGAGGCAGTATTCTTTAAAAAATGCCTCCGCCAGATTGCGGAAAAATCCCTGTAGCTGGTTTTTCCCAATATTTTTTTATTGCAATATGATTTGCATACTAATTTTTTGATATGCTTATAAATTGTATGCATATAAAGTTTGTGTGCATATAAAAATCTGAATGGAAATCGGATATGAAAGTTATTGTATGTTCAAAACAAATCCTGCAGGATAACCGGGTAAGGCCCGATCGTTCCGGCCTGGAAGCCGCGCTGCGCCTTAAGAAAAAGACGGGGGCCTCTGTGGCCTTTTTGTGCATCGGCGATGATTCTGCCATAACCCAGATCCGCGAGGCTATGGCAATGGGCTGTGATGAAGGGGCGCTGCTCTCCTGTCCGGCCCCGCAGACGCTGGACGGCGCCGCCTGTTCTTCGATACTGGCCGCATTTCTTAAGGACTGCAGCTATGATGTGCTGATGGGAAGCTCCTATGCCGTGGACTCTGACGCCATCCAGACCGCTCTTTTGCTGGCCGGAAAGCTGGGACTTCCATCCGCCAGCTATGTGGAAGAGATCTCGCCTGTCTTTGCTCCTGGAAACGGGCAGGAAATAGGTTTTCTCACCGTCAGACGGCAGTTTGAGGACGGAGCCTGTCAGTTAAAGCTTCCCATCCCGTGCCTTATCAGCGCGCTCCCCAGACCGAATCAGCCCTTCTATATGACGGCCCAGGGAATCTCCCGTGCCTACCGCGAGAAAATCCCTGTCATTTCTGTCTCTGAGCTTCTGGAACAGAACGGTCTTCCCCCTGCAGAACAGTTAGTAAAAATCCATATTTTGGATTCCCGTATGAAGAAGCCGCGGGAGCGCGGGCGCGTCTTAACAGTACCGACCGCCGAAGCCGTCCAGGCTATGATGGATTTAATGATTAAAAACCATATTTTAATGTAACAGTTCAGACGGCGGGGAATATGGCGGACATTTTGGCGTTAAGCTTGCTTAAAAGCCAAAATGTCCACAAGATTCCACATCGGATGGACATCCGATGCTTCTTGTCCGGCGCAGACGGGCAAGAAGATGCCCCGTGTGAACTGTTACATTTTAAGCTGATTGGAGGTCTTCTCTAAACCATGCAGAATGATATATTATTTTTTGCCGAACAGCGAAACGGCCGCATTCAGAAGATCAGCCTTGAACTGGCCGGCGGCGCGAAGCGCCTTGCCGCGCAGTCGGGAGGACGCTCGATCGCCTTTCTGCCCGGCCGTGATGTATCTGCAGAAGCGCAAATCCTTTTGAAGGCCGGGGCGGACGCTGTATTTACAGCGGATTCCCCCCTTCTGGCTTTCTACTCAACCGGCCTCTACGGGGCTCTCATGGAGCAGGCCGCGAGAAATGTAAATCCGGGCCTCATTCTTCTGGGGTCTACCACGATAGGCATGGATCTCGCGCCGGCCCTGGCCGTAAAACTGGATGCCGGCCTGGCTGCGGACTGCACCGGGCTGTGGGTGGAGGACGGCGTACGCATGGCGCGTCCCAGCCTTGACGGCATCACAAACGATACGCTCTGCTGCCCGGGCGGGAATACGGTGATCGTTACCCTGCGCCCCGGCGTTCTCACGCCTCTCACCAAAGAAGAGGCGCTCTCTCTCCCGGCTCCGTCGCCGGACGCTGTGCAGGAGCTTAAGCTTCCTGAACCGGAAGAAGCGCTGCGCATGCAGAACGGTGTTGAACTGCTTAAAGCTGAACTGGGAGTCAAGCGGACGGACGACATCACAGCCGCCCGCGTTCTCGTCGCCGGCGGCCGCGGAATGGGAGGCCCGGCGGGCTTTGAGACGCTTGGCCGCATCGCGGCGCTCTTAGGCGGCTCTGTCGCCTGCTCCAGGGCCTGTATTGAATCCGGATGGGCCGATACGTCCTGTCAGGTCGGCCAGACCGGCAAAACGGTGCGCCCGGCGCTCTATCTCGCCTGCGGCATTTCCGGGGCCTTCCAGCACACCACCGGCATGGAGGGATCCGGCCTGATTATCTCCATCAACAAAAACCCGGCGGCCCCGATCTTTGATATCTCGGATCTGGGGATCGTGGGCAATGTGGAGGTGATCCTGCCGCATCTCATCCAGGCGCTCGAATCGTATCAAACGATTGAATGACCGTTTCACATGCGCCTGTACGCAATCAGGCAGGGAAGACGTTTCTCCCTGCCCGCCGCGCGGCCCGCATACTGCCCTGGCAGCAAACGGCCTGCGCATAAAAAGAAGCGCCAAAAGCCTTTTGTGCTCTGGCGCTTCTTTTTATGCATTCAGTTACCCTGAATTATGTTTATCGTCTCTTCCCGATTACTTGGAAGCAGCTACCGCCTCTTTGATCTTCTCGGTCAGCAGCGGAACAACCTTGTTCAGATCGCCTACGATACCGTAGTCTGCTACGTCAAAGATCGGAGCTGTCTCATCCTTGTTGATGGCAACGATGATGTCAGACTCTTCCATACCTGCCAGATGCTGAATCGCTCCGGAGATACCGATTGCGAAGTATACGTTCGGGCGAACGGTCTTACCGGTCTGTCCAACCTGTAAATCCTTCGGCTTCCAGCCAGCGTCCACTACTGCGCGCGAGCAGCTTACGGTTCCGCCGATAGCGGCTGCCAGCTCATCCAGAATCTTGAAGTTCTCGGGGCTGCCTACGCCGCGGCCGCCGGATACCAGGATCTTTGCGTCCATGATATCAACCGTATCCGTAACAGCTTTAACAACCTCCATGATCTCCACGTACTTATTGTTCTTTGTGAAGCCAGGATTGTATTCTACAACATTAGCCTTTGCGCCCTCTACCTTCGGAGCCTTCTGCATAACGCCGGGACGAACGGTAGCCATCTGCGGACGGAAATCCGGGCATGCGATGGTGGCGATCGTGTTGCCGCCGAATGCCGGACGGGTCATGAGAAGCTGATTGTGCTTCTGCTCTTTGCCCGGTACCGGGTTAAGCGGGAAATCGCCGATATCCAGCTTCGTGCAGTCTGCCGTTAAGCCTGTGTGGATTCTCGCGCAAACGCGGGGACCTAAGTCACGGCCGATAGCGGTAGCGCCGATTAAGAAGATCTCCGGCTTAAATTCATCAATTACGGAAGCAAGAGCGTGTGTATACGGCTCTGTTCTGTACTCCTTTAACTCCGGATCGTCAACAACGATTACTTTATCTGCGCCGTACTCAGCCAGGCTGTCTGCAAGGCCCTTTACATCTGAGCCGACTAAAACAGCGGTTACCTCTGTTCCCAGATCTTTTGCTAATTCTTTTCCTTTGCCGATCAGCTCGAACGCGATGCCGCTGATTACATTATCTACCTGCTGTGCAAAGACAAATACTCCCTTATATGCTTCTAAGTTCATTCTTATTCACCACTCTTTTCTATATGATTTAGATAACGTGTTTCTCTGTCAGTTTCGCTACGATATAGTCTGCGGAACCTGCGGGATCTAATGTAACCTTCTCGCCGGCGCCCTTTCTTACCTTATCGGAAGCCTTGGCAATCTGAGTCGGAGAACCTTTTAAGCCTAAGTTGGAATCCTCTACGTCTTTTAAGTCATTTCTTCCCCAAACAGTGATATCCTTTGCATATGCATCGAAGATTCCGCCCGGAGTCATGTAACGCGGCTCATTTAACTCAGCAAGCGCGGTTAATAAGCACGGAAGCTGTGCCTTTAACACATGATATCTGTCGTCATACTGACGCTCAACAACAATATATTTCTCTTCCAGATTAACTTCTCTGATATTCTGTGCATAGCTGATTACCGGAAGTCCAAGATGCTCGGAAATCTGCGGTCCAACCTGTGCGGTATCTCCGTCAATCGCCTGACGGCCGGTGATGATTAAGTCATACTCTAAGTTGCGAAGCGCGCCTGCGATCGTCTGGGAGGTTGCCCATGTATCAGCGCCGCCGAGCACTCTGTCAGTTACCAGAACACCCTTGTCTGCGCCCATAGCCATAGCCTCGCGCAGAACCTCTTCCGCCTTCGGAAGACCCATTGTCACTACCGTAACCTCTGCGCCGTACTGATCTTTTAAGCGAAGAGCCGCCTCTAAGCCGGCTTTGTCATCCGGGTTCATAATGGCCAGCATTGCGCTTCTGTCAAGCGTACCATCCGGGTTAAACTTAACTCCACCCTTGGTATCCGGAACCTGTTTTACACAAACTACTATTTTCACGGTATTTTCACTCCTTATTTTTTGTTTTTTCTCTGTTTATGAGAGCCTTCACGGTTCATGATGTCCGCCGGAAATCTGATATTACTTCAACAGGCTGCCGGAAATAACCATTCTCTGAACCTCAGATGTTCCCTCGTAGATCTCTGTGATCTTGGCGTCACGCATCATACGCTCTACGTCGTATTCTCTCGTGTAGCCGTAACCGCCGTGAAGCTGTACAGCTTTGGTTGTTACTTCCATAGCAACTTCTGCTGCGTACAGTTTTGCCATAGCCGCTTCCACGGAATAAACCTTCTGTGTCTTCTTCGCCATAGCTGCTCTGTAAACAAGGAGCTGAGCTGCTTTTACCTTTGTAGCCATATCTGCAAGCTGGAACTGCGTGTTCTGGAACTGTCCGATGGAACGTCCGAACTGCTTTCTCTCTTTTACATACTCAACCGTTCTCTCAAGAGCGCCCTCTGCAAGGCCAAGAGCCTGAGCAGCGATACCGATACGTCCGCCGTCCAGAGTATGCATGGCAATACCAAAGCCCTTGCCGATCTGTCCTAACAGGTTCTCCTTCGGAATTCTGCAGTCTGTGAAGATCAGCTCATACGTAGCGGATCCGCGGATACCCATCTTCTTCTCTTTTGTACCAAAGGAGAAGCCCGGTGTTCCCTTCTCAACGATGAATGCGGAGATCTCTTTCTTCTTTCTTCCTCTTGCGTCCTCTTTTACGCCTGTTACAGCGATGATAACGTAGATGTCAGCCTCTTTACCGTTGGTGATAAAGATCTTGGAGCCGTTGAGAACCCACTCGTCGCCCTCTAACACAGCCTTGGTCTGCTGTCCCTGCGCGTCCGTACCTGCGCCCGGCTCGGTTAAGCCAAATGCGCCCAGCTTTTCACCCTTTGCAAGGGGAACTAAGTATTTCTGCTTCTGCTCTTCCGTACCATAAGTCTGGATGGGATCGCAGCAAAGAGAGGTATGTGCGGATACGATAACGCCTGTGGTGCCGCAAACCTTGGAGAGCTCCTCTACACACATCGTATAGGTCAGAGGATCGCAGCCCTGTCCGCCGTACTCCTTCGGAACCGGGATGCCCATGAAACCGAGCTTCTGCATCTTGGCAACGGTTCCTGCCGGGAAATGCTCTGTCTCATCGACTTCCTGTGCTAACGGTTTCACTTCTTTTTCGGCGAAGTCGTGGAATAACGTTCTCGCCATCTCATGCTCTTTACTTAATGTAAAATCCATGTGTCTATTCCTCCATCATTTTCTTATATAGCGCTTAAAGGCAGGTCTTGCCCGCCTGATGCGGTTTGTGAATTAATTATATTTGTAGAAGCCTTCTCCGGTCTTCTGGCCCAGCTTGCCGCCGCGTACCATCTTCTTAAGAAGCGGCTCCGGACGGTACTTCGGATCGCCTGTCTCCGTCTGCAGCACTTCCATAATGGCCAGTACAATGTCAAGACCGATCAGGTCGCCCAGCGCCAGCGGTCCCATCGGATGGTTTGCGCCCAGCTTCATCGCTGTATCAATTCCCTCTACGGATGCAACGCCGGCTGCGTAGATGCCGATCGCCTCATTGATCATCGGGATAAGGATACGGTTTACCACAAAGCCCGCTGCTTCCTCTACCTGTACGGGATCCTTGCCGATCTCGGTGGAAATGGCTTTAATCTTATCTACGAGCTCCGCCGGTGTGTTTAATCCGGCGATAACCTCAACTAATTTCATCACAGGCGCCGGATTGAAGAAATGCATGCCGATCACCGGCCTGTCAAGTCCCGCCCCAATCGCAGTAATGGAAAGGGATGAGGTGTTGGTTGCAAAAATGCAGTCCGGCTTACAGATAGCGGACAGCTCCTTAAAGGTCTGCTTCTTGATCTCCAGATTCTCGATGGCAGCTTCAACGACTAAATCGCAGTCTGTGCAGATATCCTTTACGCCTGTTGTGATCTTGGCCAGGATTGCGTCTGCCTTCGCCTGATCCATCTTGCCCCTGGCAACTCTCTTTTCAAAGCCCTTGGCGATCTTTTTCTTGCCGTTCGCCGCAAACTCCTCGTTAATATCGCATAAGCAAACTTCATAACCCTCTGTCTGAGCAAATGCCTGTGCAATTCCGGAACCCATCGTTCCCGCGCCGATAATACCAACCTTCATGACAAATCCTCCTGCCTGTTATTTATTGATGAAGCGCTCTACCTTTCTCTTTTCAAGGAAAGCAGCCATCCCCTCTTTCTGATCCTCTGTCTCAAAGCAGTCGCCGAAGAGCTTTTCCTCCACCACGATCGCCTGATCCATGTCGGCCTCAAGCCCGTCGTTTATCGCCTTCTTGCAGTTTCTGACCGCAATGGGCGCATTCTTCGCGATGCCCGACGCCAGTTTCTTCGCGGCGGCCATCAGCTCTTCCTGCGGGTATACGGCATTTACAAGGCCCACTCTGTACGCCTCGTCCGCCTTGATATTTCTGCCGCCGTAAACCATCTCCTTCGCCTTGCCCGGTCCAATCAGGCGGGCAAGCCTCTGTGTGCCGCCAAAGCCCGGCGTGATGCCAAGGCCGACTTCCGGCTGGCCGAATACGGCGTTCTCAGAACAGATGCGGATATCGCAGCTCATGGCCAGCTCATTGCCGCCGCCGAGCGCAAATCCGTTTACTGCTGCTATAACAGGGACAGGGAATATCTCGATCTTGCGGAATACATCATTTCCGAACTTGCCGAACGCCTCTCCCTCTGCCTTTGTCATGGTACTCATCGCCGCGATATCCGCGCCTGCCACAAAGGATTTCTCCCCTGCGCCTGTCAGGATAACCACACGGATCTCGTCCAAATTAACTGCGTCAAACGCAGCGCCAAGGTCCTTCAACACATCCTCGTTCAGCGCATTCAGCGCCTTGGGACGGTTGATTGTCATAATACCGACATGCCCTTCCACTTCGTAATCTACAAAGCCCATTGCTATCAGCCTCCTAACCTTAAGCCGCCCGGAATACCCGTATATATAAAGCAGTATTCCTGAACTCATATAACCGGGCAGAGAAAAACGCTTTCCCTGCCCGCCGCGCAGCCCGCGCGCTGTACTTTTCTGCGCGGGCCTGCGCAGAAACCAAGACAGCCGGAGCCGGGAGAGGCCCCGCCCCTCCTCGCGTTCCGGTTATCCTGCCTGATATGTAACATCTCAGACATGCTGAAATGCTACATCATAGTGTCAGTCTCTCTCTACAATCGTAGCGCAGCCCATGCCGCCGCCGATGCAAAGTGTGGCAAGACCTCTCTTTGCGCCGCGTTTCTGCATCTCATACAGCAGGGTTACAAGAATACGGCATCCGGAAGCTCCCACGGGATGACCAAGAGCAATCGCTCCGCCGTTTACATTCAGGATGTCCTTATTGAAGTTCAAGTCGCGCGCTACGGCGATAGACTGTGCCGCGAACGCCTCGTTTGCCTCAATCAGATCCAGATCCTCAACCTTTAAGCCTGTCTTCTTAAATACCTTGTTGGTCGCGGCAACCGGGCCGATACCCATGATGCTCGGATCAACTCCGCCGAGAGCGCCGGCAACCCATGTAGCCATAGGCTTAATTCCCAGCTCTTTCGCCTTCTCCTCACTCATTACAACAACCGCTGCAGCGCCGTCGTTGATAGAGGAAGCATTACCTGCCGTCACGCGGCCGCCGTCCTTCTTAAATGCCGGGCGCAGCTTTGCCAGCCCCTCAAGGCTTGTTCCCGGACGCGGACCCTCGTCTGTGTCAACAACAACCGTCTCTTTTTTCTTCTTAACCTCGATCGGAACGATCTCGTCTTTGAATCTGCCGGATTCAACCGCCGCGCAGGCCTTCTTCTGGCTGCCTACTGCAAACTCGTCCAGCTCTTCTCTGGTAATTCCCCACTGATCGCAGATATTCTCTGCAGTAATTCCCATATGATAGCCGTTGAAGGCGTCCCACAGGGCGTCATTTACCATGGTGTCGATCATCGGAGCATTGTTCATGCGATAGCCGTAACGGGCGTTCATAAGCGCATAGGGGGCTGCCGACATATTCTCAGCGCCGCCTGCCACTACGATATCCGCATCGCCGGCAATAATCATCTCCGCCGCTGCGTTCACGGAATTCAAACCGGAACCGCACACAACGTTAAGCGTCACAGCGGGAACCTCTACCGGAAGGCCTGCCTTAATCGACATCTGGCGCGCCACGTTCTGACCAAGGCCGGCCTGGATTACACAGCCCATGTAAACGTGATCAACCTGCTCCGGGGCAACTCCTGCTCTCTTGAGCGCTTCCTTAATAACAACAGCGCCCATCTCAGCGGCCGGCACTGTGCTGAGCTGGCCTCCCATGGAGCCGATGGCAGTACGGCAAGCACTTGCAATTACGACTTTCTTTGACATCTCAATTTCCTCCTTAAAATGACTTGCCAAGTAAATAAAATAATTGATTTGATAGTATCTATATCTTATCACTCTTAGCTGATTATGTCAAATAATTATCAAGGTTTTTTAAACTTTTTATTTTCTTTTTTTATACATATCGGAACCGAAACAGAAGTCTTTATTCACATTTATATGCATAATGCATAACTGTTGCGCAGGCATGCCGGTTCCCATCCATATTTTTACAGCGTTTTGACCAGAGCATATTTGAAAATGCGTTCTGCCGGATCTGCGTTCCTGAGCGGCGTGAAGAGTTACGCCTGCTCCTCTGTTCTTAAGGTCCGCATCGCGTTTAAAATCGCGATCACGGACACGCCCACGTCGGCAAAGACAGCCTCCCACATGTTGGCAAGGCCAAAAGCCCCCAAAATCAGGACCAGCGCCTTGACAGCCAGGGCAAAGATGATATTCTGCCTGACAATCAGGAGAGTTTTCCGGGCAATCTTCACAACCGCGGCAATCTTCGCCGGATTGTCATCCATGAGGACAATGTCCGCAGCCTCAATCGCCGCGTCAGAGCCCATGCTTCCCATCGCAATACCGATATCCGCCCGCGACAGAACCGGGGCGTCGTTGATGCCGTCGCCCACAAAGGCCAGCCGGCTCTTCCCGCCCGTCTGCGCCAGCATCTCCTCCACCTTTTCTACCTTACCGACAGGAAGGAGCTCTGTAAACGCCTCGTCGAGCCCAAGCTTTGCCGCGACCGCCTCCCCGGCGGCCCTCCGATCCCCGGTGAGCATCACGGTTCTTCTCACGCCGCACGCCTTCAGACTTCGGATCGCCTCCGGGGCCTCCTCCTTCAAGCTGTCCGCTATCAGGATGCTTCCGGCAAAATCGCCGTCCTTTGCGAGGTAAATGACCGTTCCGATTTCTTCGCATTCCTGATAAGAAATATGGAATTCCTCCATCAGCTTTCCGTTTCCGGCCAGAATCTCATGGCCGTCGATCCGGGCCCGGATCCCGCGCCCGGACAGCTCCTTCGTATCGCCGACGCGCTCCGCGCTTAAGCGCTCTCCCAGGCCCGCGCGTTTGCACGCCTCGCGGACAGACTCTGCAATCGGGTGCGTGGAATACGATTCCGCCAGGGCGGCCAGCTCCAGAAGCTCTTCCTTTTCCATGCCCTCCGGACGGATCTGCGTCACTTTGAATTCTCCCTTTGTCAGGGTTCCTGTCTTGTCAAAAACAATGGTCTCCATCTCTGCCAGCGCTTCCAGGTAATTGCTGCCCTTTACCAGCACGCCCCGCTTCGACGCGGCCCCGATACCCCCGAAAAAGCTGAGCGGCACGGAAATCACCAGCGCGCACGGGCAGGAGATAACCAGAAAGATACACGCCCTCTGCAGCCATTCACCGAATCCGCCTCCCAAAAGGAGCGGAGGCAAAAGAGCCAGACACAGGGCCGCGCACACGACGGCCGGGGTATAATATCTGGCAAAGCGGGTGATAAAATTTTCCACCTGCGCCTTTTTGCTGCTGGCATTCTCCACCAGCTCCAGAATCCTTGCCACCGTGGAATCGTCGAACTCGCGCGTAACCCGGATCCGGAGCACGCCGCTGCCGTTGACGCATCCGCTTATGATCTCGCTGCCGGCCTCCACCCTTCGCGGAACGGATTCTCCGGTCAGGGCAGAGGTGTCAATCATCGATTCCCCGTCCATAACCACGCCGTCCAGAGGAATCCGCTCTCCCGCCTTCACGATGATGATATCCCCTATCGCCACGTCATCCGGCTCCACCTGCTTTATCTGGCCGTCCTCCTCAATATTGGCGTATTCCGGACAGATATCCATCAGATCCGCGATAGACTGCCTGGAGCGCGTCACCGCGTAGTTCTGGAACAGCTCTCCCACCTGGTAAAACAGCATCACAGCCACGGCCTCCGAATATTCCCCCACGCCAAACGCGCCGAAGGTCGCCACGGTCATCAGGAAATTCTCGTCAAATACCTGGCCGCCCACGATCCCGCGAAACGCCTTATAGACGATATCCCATCCTATCGTCAGATACGGGATCAGAAAAGCCAGAAGCGGCGCGGCAGGAAAGCCTGTCTGTGCAAACACTCCGCGGCCATCCAGGATCAAAGACGCCGCGTAGAGGACAAATGCCGCGGCGATTCTTGCAAGCATATTTTTCTGTTTTTTTGTCACTTTCTTTCCCTCCTGCAAAAGCCCGCCTCCCGGACGGGATGCGGGCTGCCATGCGAATGACAAATGCGGCGCTACAGGTTGATCACACAGTCCGGCTCCACCTTCCTGCAGACTTTCACTACCTCTTCCATAATCGCGTCAAACCGGGCGTCGTCCGCCTCGATCGTCATCTTCTGCGTCATAAAACTGACTGACGCGTCCGATACTCCCTCTATCTTCCTGATGGCATTCTCCATCTTCGCCGCGCAATTCGCGCAATCCAGATCCGTCAGTTTAAATTTCTTTTTCACAGCTTTTTCTCCTTTTCTTTTATTCCTTATTTTAATCTTTTTTGTTTTGTCTGCTTCATGTGCTGCTTCATTCGCTGATATGTTCAAAGCCCTGGTTGATAATGCTGTATACATGGCTGTCCGCCAGGGAATAAAATACCGACTTTCCTTCTCTCCGGCTTTTCACCAGCTTCGACTGCTTCAGAATCCGGAGCTGATGGGAAATGGCCGACTGCGTCATGTTCAAAAGCTGCGCAATGTCGCAGACGCACATCTCGGACTCAAATAGCACATACAGAATCCGGATCCGGGTGGAATCCCCAAAAACCTTGAAAAGCTCAGCCAGATCATACAGAGCGCCGTCCTCGGGCATCTTATCCTTAACCGCTCTTACCACTTCCTCATGTACCTGGTAAAAATCACAGCATTCGATATCCTGAACCGCCAAATCATGCTCTCCTTTCTCTTTATCCTGTTTTATATATGAATGATTGTTCATATGTTTATGTTATCACTTTAAACCAAGGATGTCAAGCACAATTCCGGGTTTTGTTTCTGAAAATGGTAACAGTTCAGATAGCAATGGCATTTATTGAGAGATTTCTACTTCCATGGTATTCCATTCCCTCCCTAAATCCTTTATGATGGCATACCTGCTGAAAGTTCCATAAGGAATAGAAGGCAGGTTGGAGACATCAGCGAGAGCGGGTGAGCACTCCCTATTTGGAGGATACACACCTTCGGGACTGGTTTAATTTAAGTTAGACCAGTCCGCAGGTGTGTAAACACCAGAGAAAGGAGGATCGGGTCGTGGGTATTTTAGACATCGCGAGCCGTGTTGTGAGTATCTTTGCAGGCATTGTGGGAAGCCTTGTGGGCATTACCACTTTGACCGAGAAGTATAAATCTTACATAAACCGGCGCAGGGAACAGACAGAAAAAGACCCCTCAGCGAGCTTGGCGGCAACTGACGGGTCGGATGACGATTGCTTAAGTTAGGCAATCAGATTTCTCTAAAGGCGGCAGTTACATCGCCGCCTCTTTCCGAATTTCATAATAGCATTTTGTCAGGGTGAAATCAATATGTTTTCCGGGAGATATTTATGGGATTTTATCTGAATCCGGGAAATGATGGTTACAGAAAGTCAATCCGTTCCAAAATCTATGTGGATAAGGCCGGACTGGTTGCGCATACGAATGAACGTATCCATACGGAAGAAAATTCATCTGCGTGAGCCGGCCGCGCCGCTAATGACATGCGCACCTTCCTCACAAAAGACGATGTACTGACGCTCCTGATCCATCTTGGTTATCTTGGATATGACGCTGAGACTGGGGAAAGCTTTATCCCGAACAAAGAAATTGCCGGCGAATTTGAAAATGCGATGAGAGCGGGTGGCTGGGCCGGGATCGTACGCATTCTGGAGGCGTCTGATCAGCTTCTTGAGGATACGCTTTCCGGAAATGTAAAACGCGTTGCAGAGGGACTCGAGCGCGCGCACAGAGGCGGCGTCTGTCCTGACATATCCTTTTCTTTGTGCAAACAGGCAGAATGGAACATCAGACGATCTGTGTTCCGCAATCATAACAGCAGCCGTTTTTCATCAGCATGCCCGCTATGACAGCGGTCCGGATTCCCCTGCATCACGGTCAAACGAAAACAGAAGCGATTTGAACAGGCGCATGGCCGGGTTGATTTCTTTATTTTTATGATAAGCACATATTACGGGAACAGGAACATTGTCTAAAGGTATCTGGATTACCTGGAGCCTGCCTTCCAAAAGTTCTTTTTCTACCGTAAAGTCTGGAAAATATGCTATGCCAAGATTATTCATTACACTGATCTTTGCTGCCTCCAGGCTTCCCATGTCAATATTATTCTCCAGGATTATGTCACAGCTTCTGCAATAATCCAGCAGCCTCTGCTGATGGAGGCTGCCTGCATCGCTTGTAATAAGGTTGACATTTTTCCTTTGATGCTGCGTTATAAAATCAAAGGTATCTGCTGCAGCATCCGCTGAAGCCACCAGCCGCGCTTTATAGGAAGACCATGGTTCTTCTATAATCGTTTTCGGATATCCGCCAATATTGCAGTGAATGCCCATATCTAAATCACCATTTATGATGGCGCTCCGTATTTCTTTACAGGGAAGAGCCGGAATCATCAAACGTACTTTTGGAGCCTGTTGCTGAAATAACCTTATAAGCGGCGTAATTTTATAGCAGAGCAGAAAATCAGGCATACCTATACGCAGGCTGCCAGACATTTCAGCAGCACCGCCCGCATAATTGTGTAAGGCGTACTCCTCCTGGAGTATTGCCTCTATATGCGGAAAAATTTCCCTGCCAGCCTGTGTTAAAACCATTTTGCGGCCAATTCAGTCAAATAATTTGATATCCAGCTCCTGTTCTATCTGCTGGATATGGAATGTGACTGTTGACTGTGTGTAATTTAGTTTTGATGCCGCTTTCTGGTAACTCCCCGTTTCCAGCACTGTTTTCATTGTATACAGATATTTCGTATTCATTCCAAAGTTTCTCCGGTATTCATCGAAAATATGGAATTTTAAAATCGAAACCTTCGACTTTTTTGTGGTATTAATTAGTGCTATTATACGTGTAGACAGGCGAAAATGCAAGCGCCTGACATAAGCACAATCCCCGCAATCAGAACAAGGAGGTACATAATGAAAATTTTGATTTTAAACGGCAGTCCCAAACAAAACAGCAGCACACTGGTTCTTACATGGGAATTTATGAAAGGTGTAAATGAAAATAACGAACACCAGATAGAATCTGTAAACATAGTTGAAAAAAAATCAACTACTGCCAGGGGTGTTTGTCCTGCTGGATCAGGCAGGACGGGCATTGTGCCATCCAGGATGATATGAACGGTCTTCTGGACAGAATGGCAGAAAGCGATATGATTGTCTGGAGCTTCCCACTATATGAGTACGGGGTTCCAGGGCCTCTTAAAACACTGCTGGACAGAACAAATCCCTTCCTTAAAATGCGGATGTACAGCGATGGAAAACGTTTTTTCCATGACACCGTGGTTGACCTGCCGAAAAAAAAGAATGTTATTATCTGTGGCTGTGGTTTCCCATATTTTGAGGATAACTTTGCATCATTAAAGCTGCAGATGCAAAATATCTTTCTGAACCCCTGCCTGATCTTCATCTCTGAAGCGGGGTTAGCTGCATTCCCCAACCCTGAGCTGCAGGAAGCAAAAGGCAGGCTGTTTACTGCGCTTAACCGCGCTGGTGCAGAATTTAACCAAACAGGCGCGGTTTCTCACGCAGCATCGGCGAAGCTGCGGCAGCCGATGCTCCCCGCTGATATGTATGTCGATATGATCAACAGCATGGAAAAAACACAGTGACCACTGCCTTCCATCAGGAACTGAAAATCATAAGGGTATTCCAATTTCATAGTTCGGCCATATGCAGTTCAGTGCAAAAGACAGCGGATGTCAATTATTGATTCCAAATTTATAATTATCAGCATTCATAAAAACAGCGCGTTTTATCAGGGAGAGAGTAAAACGCGCTGCTTTTATATCATTAAATTCAAATATTTTTCTACAATATTCACTACTTCTCTCGCTGTTTCCAGTTGTTCTTTCGCATCTTCTGCAAGACAGTCTGATATCGCTCTAAATATCTGTATCAGAATCCGGCCTGAATTTTCCCCTCGCATAAGAGACATACAGGATCTCTTTCTGCCGCCTTATCACCTTCATTGTTGCAGATGATATATCACTCAAAGCAAACCTCCAAAATCTCCCGTATCTCTTCCTTTGTCAGCACCTTATATCCCCCTGTATTGATCGCGCACGAATCGGCAATCGTTTTCAGGATCCCCTTATCCGCAAGCCCCAGCTCTCTTAACGTCGTGGGAAGCCCGATCCGCCGTATAAATCCTTCCAGCGCCCGGATGCCCTCCTGCGCCATCTCCTCCTTTGTCCTTCCCTCTGCCGGAATCTCCCAGACAATTTCCGCAAACCGCGCAAATTTATCCAGTCCGCAGCTACAAATACGGCGGTAATAGGCCGGGTGGATGACCGCCAGCCCGCGGCCGTGGCTGCAGTCCGTAAAGGCCCCGAGCTGGTGCTCGATCTGATGCGCTTCAAAATCGCATTTTTTTCCCAGCTTGATGAGGCGCAGCTCTGCCAGGGAAGAGGCCCACATCAGATTGCTTCTGGCCTCATAATTTTCCGGTTCCTCCATAGCAATGGGGATATTTTTAATGATGCTTTTCATCAGGGCCTCTGATATCGCGTCCGAGAGATTCTCCCCGTCCGGCGCGCTGAAGTAGGTTTCCATCACATGGCTCAGCATGTCAAAGCCCCCTGCCGCCGTCTGGGCCGGGGATACAGAATATGTATATTCCGGATCCAGCATGGCAAAGCGCGGGTTGCAGGCCCTGTAATCGCGCCCTGTCTTTATTTTCTTTTCTTCATGGGTGATAACCGAATCCCCGTTTACCTCGCTCCCGGTTCCCGTGACTGTGACCACAACGCCCACAGGTATCGGCTCAAAGTCGATCACGCCCTCCTTTTCCCAGTATTCCTCCCATACATCCTTTCGGGTGGCAGCCGCCATGGATACGGCCTTGCAGCAGTCCATCACAGAGCCGCCCCCCACTCCCAGGATCAGTCCGGCCCGGCGCTCCCGCACGAGACGCTTTCCCTCTAAAACCTTTGCATAGGTGGGGTTCGGCATGATCCCCGGAAATTCGATCACATTCTTTTTGGCCCGCAGAAGAATATCCATGATCTCCCCGTATATTCCATTCTTTTTAATGGAGCCGTTCCCATAGGCAAGCAGCACATTTTCCCCGCAGTCCTTCAGCGCCTCGGACAGGTGTTCCCTCACGCATCCCTTTCCGAAATATACTTTTGTGGAATTTTCAAATATAAACGAATTCATAATGTTTCCTTTCTTTTCAGCCTGACTGAATTGACCGCGCGCAGCGTCCGGCCTGTTTTATGGATGAGGGCATTGACGCATTCCACCGTAAAGCCGGCGTATTTATAGTATCCGAGAATGAGGAGATTTAACGCCACGCAGGCGCCAGGAAAACCCACAGAAATAAAATGGAGCTAAAGGCCATATCTTTCCGCCTCCTTACAGGACGTCTGAGAAATGCGGCCTCATGCGCTTAAACATCTTAAGCCCCAAAACCAGCAAAACCAGCGTCGCCGCCCAGAAATAGACGGTCATCGTCGGCCTCTCAAAAAACCAGTTCCCGGTCAGCATGCTGTCTCTGTACCCGGCTGCAATATAGTAAAACGGGTTCAGCTTAAATACAACCGAAAGCCACGCCGCCCGGGAGGTGAAGATCGCCTCGTCATACATGATCGGCGTCAGCCACATCCCAAACTGCAGGCATATGCTTACAATCTGCGCCATATCCTTAAAAAAGACCTGAACCGCGCTGGTAAAGTACGTGATCGCCAGCCCGAGCATGGATGCCGCGAAGGAATAATAGAGGATCTGAAGCCACATAAGTTTCGGAGCGCGGCCGCTTACCAGGTAGAGCCCCAGCATGATCGCCAGAAAGCAGGCATGCACCATAAAACAGGAAATCAGCTTAATAAGCGGCAGATGTTCCACCTCGAACACGACTTTCTTGACGAGATAGTGGTATTCCTGAAGGCAGTTGGTTCCTGTATTTAAGATCTCGCTGAAATAAAACCAGGGAATAATCCCTGGGGCCAGCCATATGACATAGGAAGCGCCCGGGACCGGCGGCGCATTTTTCATGCCGTGCTCTCCGAAAATAAAGGCATAGATGGCAATCGTCACCATGGGCTGTATAAACATCCAGACAACGCCGAAATACGAGCCGACAAACCGTTTTTTAAAATCCGCCTTTGAAAGCTCCAGTATCAGCTTCCGCTTTTCCTTAATCCCTTTTAAAAGGGAGAGCAAATCCTTCATGAAATCCTCCTGAGGCGTTTACAGTTGAAACCGGAATGTGTCCTTAAGGCCGCCCCATTTTTTATCCTTTTCTGATATGATGAGCTCCATGCCCTCTTCGATCGGCCACTCTACGCCGATCTCCGGATCGTTCCACGCAAGGCCGCCCTCGTCGCCCGGACGGTAGAAGTCTGTACATTTGTAGGCAAATTCCGCCTCGTCGGACAGGACGAGAAAGCCATGGGCAAAGCCCTCGGGAATGTAGAACTGCTTCTTATTCTCCGCGGACAGCTTCTCGCCGTGCCATTTTCCAAAGGTCTCAGAGCCGCCGCGCAGATCCACGGCCACGTCGTACACCTCGCCGCGCAGAACCCGCACCAGCTTTCCCTGCGGGTGTTCCTTCTGGTAGTGCAGCCCCCGCAGAACGCCTCTCACGGACATGGACTGGTTGTCCTGCACGAACGCCATGTCAAGCCCGGCTTCAAGGAAATCATTCTGGTTATACGTTTCCACAAAATAGCCTCTTTCATCCTTAAACACCTTTGGTTTAATGATATAAAGCCCTTTAATCTCGCAGGGCATTACCTCTATTTTTCCCATTTTCATCCTCTCCTTTTTTATCACATCCGGGCAGACGGGCCTCCTCCTCACGCCTGCGGCGGTTGTCCTCCAGCGCCATTTCCTGAACCAGCGCTCTTACCTTTGTCTCCAGCTCGGAAAGCTTAAGCGTCATGTGGAACAGCTTTACAATCAGCAGAAAAATCACGGCCAGATAGATAAAATTTGCCGTTGTATACGTTCCTGCCAGTCTTGACATCAGATCCGGAAGGCCGGGGAACAGGCTGAACAGGATCAGCATGGCGCAAAATCCGATCCAGAAAATCGAATCCTCGATCTGCAGCCTTGCGTTGCGTATCTTGCGCAGGATCATCGCCGTCGTCAGCACGGAAACGATGATCACCACGATACGAAGCGTCACGGTCATGTTCCGCTACCTCCTTTTCCTGAAGCTCTGTATCAGACAGATGGAAATCAGCATCTTAATCATATAGCGGGCCGCGTTAAGCGGCGTCAAATAGCTCTTGCCTAACAGGCGCTCGTCCATGACGACCGGAACCTCGTCCACCCGCGCGCCTCTCTGCCGGATCAGATAGGACACTGTATCCGGCTCCGGCCCGTAGTTCAGGCCCCCGGCAAATTCTTCTATCATTGCGCGGTTAAACATCCGCATCCCGGACGTGGGATCCTTGATCCGCACTCCGGTTGTCAGGCGGATCGCGTGTTCAATCAGATTGCTCCCCAGCATCCGCATGGAGCGCGGCTTCTTTTGCCCTACAAAGCGGGATCCGATCACGATATCAAAACCGTCTTCCATCCTGGCCTGCATGGCGGCCAGATATTCCGGCCGGTGCTGGCCGTCCCCGTCAAACTGGACCGCATAGCGGTACCCACAGCGCGCCGCATATTTAAGCCCGGCCTGAAAGCCGCCGGCCAGCCCCAGGTTCACGGGCAGATCAAGGAAATTGTAGTTGTTTCTCCGGCAGATCTCTGCTGTCCCATCCGATGAGCCGTCGTTTACCACCACATAGTCGTACTGCGGGAAATCCGTTATCAGACGGTTCACCACACGCTCAATATTCTCCGCTTCATTGTACGCCGGTATGACGATCAGAAGCTCCTTTCTTCCTTCCCTCATCCCTGCCTCCTCCAGTAGGACGGGTTCTTGGTGAGAAAGCGGATCGCCGCCTTTGGAAGCTTTTTATAGCGCTTTCCCAGAAGAAAACCGGCATATTTGCACCCGCTTTTTACAAACAGCTCAGGAAGCTTAAGCAGGCGTCCCGTGCGGATGAGCCAGAGCGCGGTTTCCTTTACCAGACGCATCCCCTCGCCCTCTGAACTAAGGCCCGCAAAGACCTCCGGGTGATCCGTCTGGGATACGGCCAGATCAAAGTTCCGGCGCAGAAGCTCAAGCGGGGGATCATTGTGCGAATGGATGACCTTTGCCTGCGCCGCGTACGCGATCCGGTATCCGGCCTTCACCGCCCCGGCCGCAAACACCATGTCCTCATTAAAGATCGTCCTTCTGGTAAATCCGCCCAGCTCCAGATAGATCGCGCGCTTATAGGCCGCGCAGCTATTGGAACAGAAATACGTTTTGATGCCCAGCCTCTTTAAGTCGCCGCCGCCCTTTACGCAGCTCTCCTCCGGATAGTTGAAGAGCCTTGCGCGGCGCTCAACCGGCCCGCAGTCCGCGGCCGGGAGCTGCCTTGCGTAGGCGACAGCCACATCCTCAGCCTGCAAAAGGGCTTCTTTTAAGTTCCGGATCAGGTTCCGGTCATACGGAATACAGTCCTGGGTCATACAGACGCAGATGTCCGCATCCGACGCCTCAATCGCCTCATGTCTGGTCGCCCCATGGTCAAATTCATCACGGGTCAGATGCGTCACGCTCAGACGCGTCCGGCCGCCCTCAAACAGGGGTTCATACCGCTCTGCGTTCCAATACTGGCTCTCTGTATTCATAATGATCACCCGGCTGACCGGGCAGCTCTGCTTTAACAGCCTTTTCAGCAGCTCCTCCAGCTTATCCCCCGGCTCGCAGGTGGGAATAATCACATCAATTTTCGCCATTTCCTCATTCCTCCCCGTACGCCCCATAGGCTTTCTGATAGAAACGCATCAGAAGCGCCGCGAAACGCTCCGGCCATATCTTCCGGAACATGGCTGTCTCCTCGTCCATCCTCCGGTTATCCTTTATACATGCCTTGGTTGCGGCTCCGTCATGCACCCGGTAGGCTAAAAGCGGTTTTTCACAGCAGATAAAGCGCCCCGGCTTTCCCGCCAGCTCCCAGAGATTGTCCCAGTCCAGGGCAAACTCATAGCCTGACTGAAACATCTGATCCCCGATCCTCTCCTTGCAGTACGTACACGCAGGGCAGCACAGAGCATTTCCAAACATAAGGGCCGACCGCTTGACAAAACGGTTTCCCGAAAGGGCGCTCAGTCGCAGCGGCAGCCTCAAAAGCTTTTTCACGGCCCAGACCGCGTTCGCCGGCTGAAGCCTGGCCTCTTTTCCTTTCATTTTGATGGTTATATAATCGCTCACAAAAACGGTCATATCCGGATGCTGCCGGAAAGCCTCTAAAAGCTCTCCGGTATAGCTCTTCCGGTATACATCGTCCTGATGCGCAATCGTGACGAACCGCCCGCACGCCTTCTGCCAGGCAAACAGCCAGTCGGCCCGTATCCCGCTTTCCCCCTCCCTGACATGCAGAGGGATCCCGTACCGTTTTGCCAGGCCGCGGATATAGGGGCTGGGGGTGGACGTACAGCAGATAATCTCCGACGGGACCGTCTGCAGGGTCAGTGAACGGATACACGCCTCCAGGTACGGAGAATCCTTATACGCGCAAATTGCAAAGGTATGCAGCGGCCGGGCCGCCTGCTTCCCGCTCTGGTTCATCTTCGTTTCATCCTTTCTTTCATTCAGGCGCGCTCCGGCAAAAGCCGCGCGCTCCCGCCGCCTACAGGCAGAACCGCGGCAAAATATCGAGCCCGTATGCCGCCAGCAATACCCCGCCGCCAAGGGCAAGCACAGCCCGGTAATACGTCCCGTCCTTCACATCCGCGCGCACGCAGCGGGGGTTCAGCACCAGCCATAAAAGGAACAGACACGGTATATAGTACCTGCCCTGCACGCCTTCAATATACGTGTTCCCCGGCGTCGTGAACGCGATATACATGGACGTCCAGACGAGAACCGCCGCCGCGCCGCACAGAAGGAATATCCATACCTTCTGCCGGCCATTCAGCCGTTTCCCACATGATGACTGCCCCGCCGTGAGGATCACCGCCCCTGATCCGGCGTAGAGAAGCCAGGGAAAGGACACCGGCCCCTGATGCCCCAGAAGACCCAGGGACTGTTCCCCAAGGACATAGGAAGGAAGCGTCCGGAGCATGTTTTTTGCGAGAATCCACGCGTAGGACAGGGGCTGTCCCAGAATGTAGCCCATCTGTCCGATCTCGCTTGTATTCTCCCCTCTCACATCCCCGGTCGCCCTCGGCGCGATCAGCACCGGCAGCACAAAGGACAGCATCAAAAGGCCGCAGGCCGCAATCATCCCGCCTTTCATCAGGAGCTGTTCCCGGCGGCTTCTGAAGCGCTCCCCGGGGATCAGAAGACCGGCCAGAAGCAGCGGGGCGTATACAGCCTTTAAACGGCAGCCCCACAAAAAGGCGGCCATCATAACCGCATACTCCTTCCATCCCACCTTCCGCTCCTCATTCAGGATGGCGTCCAGCATCCAGGCAAAGGACAGGAACATAAAAGCCGTCACTGTGGGATCATACGAATACACGCCGGCCAGCAGCATCGGCTCCGGCATCAGGCCCAGAAACATCAGGATCGCCTTTCCCACCGGGGCCCGTTTTATGGCAAGGAACATCACAATACAGTACACGTACAAGTTGCCCAGTCTCCCCAGCTTATAGAGCAGGGAAAACGGAAGCTTAAACATCTGTCCCAGCTTTAAAAACAGGGCTGATCCGACGTATCCGGTCATGGTAGTCTTATTTAGATCAATGCTCCAGAGATGCTCCCCGTTCCTGTAATCCCCCTCTGTGTCCAGATAACGGTCAAGCGCCTCCTGCTCTTCGCGTCCGCCGGGCTGATTGTAAGGCCAGGTGTCCATCCCGGTCACAAATTCCTGAAGGACCGCGTGGGATACCGGGACCGGCGAGCGGTAATTGGCCATCCAGAAGGACTGCGCGAAGTGCGTCTCCTCATCCCAGGAGACTTTATTGGCCGGAAGGGACAGGGAGACAAGGGTTCCCACGCTTAAGGAAACTGCCAGAAAGCCAATCTCCGGCCGCATTCCCGCCCATTTACGCCCCGAAAGAACCAGAACCGCAAGCCCCGCCGCACACCAGAAGAAGACAAGGCGGTACGGGTTAAGCCCGCCGCGCGTCTCTGTCCCAAAGCCTGTGAAGACCACCGGATAGGAGTCAAAATCCACAGACAAAAGCCCCGGCTCCCGAAGACGGTCCCTGGTCACGGAGATCGCCGCATAAGCGGCGCGGCCTCCCACCGGGATATAGGAAGCGCCGATCACACGGCTGTTGCGATCCTCCGTGAGAACCGCGTCGCGCTCGCGCAGCTCGCCGTATTCATTGTACACGCCGATTTTCACCAGCGTATTCATCAGGCCCCCGTACTGATAGGAATACACGAATTTCCCCACATACTCCCCGTCCAGAGGAATATGCAGATAACCGCTCTCCCCGGTAAGGGTAAGCGTTCCGTCACGCTCCTCAAAGCCCTCTGCGATAACCTGATCAAATGGGATCGCGCGGAAAGAGGCCCCGCCTCCTCCGGCGGCGCGGATTGCCGGAAGGCTTAAGCAGATTTCGAGCGCAAGGCCCGCAAAAAGCGCCAGAACCACGGCCGCAATCCATCCCCCGGCGCCCTGCGGCCATGCCGCGCCGGATATGCGCCGTCTGATCCCGGCCGCCCATTCTATGCCCCTGCGATCCTGCATATCTTTCACTCCTTATCTGCCCGCCTTACGCCCCTTTGAACCAGAGCCAGTATCAGCGCCCTCACAAAAGCCCCCTCTTGTGCATATCTTTCCATGCCAGAATCAGCCTGTCATTATCCTCCGGCGTCAGGTTTCCCATATGCCCCACCCGGAACACGCTCTCTGCCAGCGCTCCCCCGTTCGGGCACACGAAAATATCGTATTCATCCTTTAAAATCTCAAAAATCCTGTGCGCGGACACCGGATTTCCGTCCTTGTCCGTACCGGTCGGGTGAAGCGGCGTCACCGCATTCGACAGGGATTCGGATACGATCTCAAACGGAAGCCCCGCTATCTTTTCGCGGAAGTCCTCCGCCTGCCTGCGTATCCGCGCCTGCTCCTCCAAAAGGCCCCTTTCCTCAATCCCCTTAAGCCTCCTGTTCAACTGGATCAAAACACTTACCGCCGGCGTGAACGGCGTCTGCCCGCGTTCCCCGTTTTTCAGATAATCCTTTAAATTCAGGTAAAGCGATTTCACTTCCATGGCTTCCGCACGCGCTGCGGCGCGCGCATTTAAAACCATGGCCGCGATCCCCGGCGGCAGGGCAAGCGCTTTCTGCGAACCCGTAAAGGCGGCGTCCACGCCCCACTCCTCCATCTTAAAGTCATCCGTCAAAAAAGAGCTGATCGCATCCACAACCAGCCACAGCCCATTTTCCCGGCAGAAACGGCTGATCAGCTCCATATCGTACAAAACGCCCGTTGACGTCTCGTCTGCATTGACCAGAAAGCCCGTGTATCCCTGGCCCGCGAACGGCTCTAAATGGCTCTTTGTCAGGGCCTTCCCCGCCTCCAGCGAAATCTCCGTATAAGGGATCTGATGAATCTCACATATCTTCACAAAGCGCGCCCCGAAGCTCCCTCCGTTAACGATCAGAAGCCGGTCCGCCCCGGTGAACAGATTCATCACGGCCGCCTCCATGGCCGATGTGCCGGAGCCTGTCAGAAACACCGCCCTTGCATCCTCCCCAGCCTTCATGAGCCGCTTCATCAGCCGTTCATTTTCAAGCATCAGCTTTGAAAACTCCGGCGTCCGGAAATACGGAATCTCCTCCGCGCCAAGAGAGCGGATCTCCTCCTCCATCTGAACCGGCCCTACTGCAAAATTCAACATATCCTTTTCCTCCTTTTTCTGTAAACTGAAAATGCCATACATCCAAAGCACGCCGCCAGCGCCGCCATCAGGGCAAGGTATGAGGCGGCCCCGCCCAGGATCCCCGCCGCTCGCACGCACGGCGATGAAATCACTGCCGCCAGCGCCGATACCAGGATATACCCGCCAAAGATGACCCTCTGCCTGTGCATGATAATCAGCGCATAATAGAACAAATTTACATACGCGTTGCAGGCCCCGCCCAGGATGATCAGAAGCAGCGGCGCCCTGCACGAGACAAGCAGGTACGCAAGCTTCGGATAAAGCAGGTTTAATACCGGTATCCCCAGAAGCCAGGCCCCGCCCATGGCCAGCGCCGTAAGGCCCGCGATAATGGCTGACAACTGCCTCACCACGCCTGCAAAGTCCTTAAGCTTCCCGCTCTCCCACTGGATAGAAAGCCTGGTAATATACGGGCGGATCACAAAGCCGGCTACCAGGTTGATCACGCTCGTCGGCATAAAGATCGCCCCGAACAGCGCCTGGTATTTATCCGCCATATTCCCCTCAATCGCGTATTTGGCCGCGGAAAAGATATAAAAATCCATCAGCACGGAGAGGAACAGGAGCACATTCTCCTTAAAAAGAAGGCCACATTTGCCCGGCCTGCGCTCCCAGTCCACGCCCGCGAGCTCCCCGATCACTGAAAAATTAAAAAGCGCCAGCCCGAGAAGCTGGGCCGCTACCGCCGCCGCACAGGAGAATACCAGATTACGCGTAAACCCCAGGCAGCCCAGAAACAGTGACACGGAGAGAATGGTGCGGAAGGTATTGGATTTACCTGTCAGGTAAAGCCGCCCGTCGCGCTGGAATTCCGCCTCATACACATCGGCAAAGCCGTCAATCACTTTATAGCAGACCATCAGAAACACGGTCGCCGCCTTGACCCAGGTATAGGAATCCCGGTTCAGGAACACATAAAAAAGGCCAAACGCCAGCGCCCCGCCGCACGTCACAACGCGCAGCCCCAGGTATTCCCCGAACGTATACCGTCTTCCCGTATCCGTGATCTGAAACGGGCGCATCCCGAAATAGGCGGCCATGAACATATGCTGCCCGAAGGTCGAAAACGCAAACGAAAAGATCCCGCCCTCGTCCTCTCCAACAAGCTGCACGACCGCGATCGTCAGAACCATGGAGGCCAGCGCATAGAGAAAGCTGCCCGCCATATTCCAGCCCATATTGCGCTGTTCGACGCGCTCGTCCCCTCCGATCAGCAGACGCCCCAAAAACCTCATACGCCCGGCTCCTGCGCCCTGTCTGAAAAGCTCAGTTTATAAGGATAATGCGTCTTGCGTTTCTCCTCCGGCGGCAGCGTCATATAATCCCCGTACTGATTCTTAAGCATCTCCTCCAGATTCCCCGCAAAGTTCAGCTTCCTGCCCTCAAAATCCAGCTTCCTGAGCGGATGGTACTTCCGCTTGTCCACCACATTCCAGTAAGGGCTTGTGTCCGGCAGAAAAGCCATCCGGCGCGTCTTTTTCTTATTATAACGCCGGCACTCCGCCTCGCAGCGATCCCGCAGCCATTCCGGCGAGACGCGAAGCATCTCCATCATCTGATGCGCCGCCCCGCACACGGCCCAGATAAGCCTGGCCTTAAGCCCCTTCTGGGCCAGCGTCGGCCTCGGAATCGCGCGCAGGATCATCAGCTTGCTCCAAAACCACGCGCTCCAGGACTGAATCTGATAACCGATCGGGTCGTCCGCCACATTGTCCAGCACATACAGATCCAGGAAAATACCGAACGGGCAGTCCACATCCCTCATAACCTCCTCCACAAACTCCGTCCCCCGCTTCACCAGGCGCGTTGTCATCAGAGGATAGGCTGGATAGCGCCTGGCATTCAAAACCAGATAACGGTCCCCCATCTTCTTTTCCACAATCCGCAAAAGCTTCTCAAAGTCACGCCGCGGCATGGCAATATCAATATCATCGTCCCACGGGATAAACCCGCCGTGGCGGACCGCGCCGATCCCGGTTCCGGCTATGCCAAAATACTCCAGATGGTAGTCCTCACAGATCCTCACAAAATCATCCAGGATCGAAAGGATCTCCTGCTGGAGGCGTTTCAGCGTCTCCGGCTCATAAAATTTACCGCTCATCGCCCAATTCCTCTTTCGCCCTCATAAGCGCTGACTCAATCACTTTGTCCATATCATAATACTTATACTCAGCCAGCCTCCCACCGAAAATCACATTCGGCTCCTTTTCGGCCAGCCCTGCATAGCGCTTATACAGCGCCTGGTTCTTGTCGTCATTCACCGGATAATACGGCTCCAGGCCCGGCTTCCACTCCGCCGGGTATTCCCTGGTAATCACTGTCCCCGGCTGTGTCCCGAATTCAAAATGTTTATGCTCAATAATCCGCGTAAAAGGCGTCTCCCGATCCGTATAATTCACAACCGCAACGCCCTGATAATTGTCCGTATCAAGCCGCTCTGTCTCAAAGCGCAGGCTCCGGTACTCCAGATTCCCGTAACAGAAGCCATAAAAGGCATCGATCATGCCTGTATACACAACCCGCTCTGCCAGCGGATCCAGCTCCTTTCTGCACGCCAGATAATCCACGCCCGTCCGGATCTCACAGCCCTCCAGCAGCCCCTGAATCAGCGCATTATATCCACTGACCGGAATTCCCTGAAACGCGTCGTTAAAATAATTATTGTCATACGTAAACCGCATCGGCAGGCGGCGGATAATAAATCCCGGCAGATCCCGGCAGTCGCGCCCCCACTGCTTCTCCGTGTATCCCTTTACCAATTTGCGGTATATATCAGATCCGACCAGCTTGATCGCCTGCTCTTCGAGATTCTTTGGCTCCCCGGGGACCGCTTTCCTCTGCTCTTCAATAATCGCCCTCGCCTCCTCCGGAGTCGATATGCCCCACATACGGCTGAAGGTATTCATATTAAAGGGAAGGTTGTACATCTCCCCTTTGTAATTTGCCACCGGGCTGTTGGTATAGCGGTTAAACTGCGTAAACTGGTTTACAAAATCCCATACCTCGCGGTTAGATGTATGGAAAATATGGGCCCCGTAGCGGTGAACCCGGATTCCGTCTATCTCTGTGCAGTAGATGTTTCCCCCGATGTGATCCCGCTTTTCCACGATCAGGCAGCGTTTACCGCGTTTTCTGGCCATCCATGCAAAGACGGAAGCGTAGAGGCCGCTGCCTGCGAGGAGATAATCGTATTGTTTCATGGGCGATGAGCTCCTTTTTGTGATTTCATAATTTCCTATTTTACTATATTTTTGTGGAAATGTAAATGTTGCGTTATTTTTCGGTTTTTGCTCTTTGGTTTTTGCTTTGCAATATAATGCTGGTGAAAGGGGAAATGTGAAAGGGCCGCCAGTGTCAGGTTCTGTATCCAACGGAACCGCGCCCACGCTCGGAGAAAAGCGCAGCGGACACTTTAGCGGGGTCTTTTCGAGCTTAGTGTCCGCTGCGCTTTTCTCTGAGCGTGAGCGCGGTTTCGTCGGATATATGGCCTGGTTCAGGCGTCCCCCTCGCGCCCCTCCCCACCCCGGCTAACATCACGGAAATATTTATCACTCCTCCCCACGCCAAACCTCCGGCTTCCTCTTCCACCCAAACACGCGCGTCGGAATCGAATACGCCACCCCAATCCCAAGCCCTATAGCGACTGCCATCTTGATGCTTTCAATCCCTTTAAGCATGGCCGCTTCTTCCGCCCCGATGAAGAAGCTGTAGGCTGTATAGTAAATTCCCGCGCCCGGTACGAGCGTGAATATGCCGCATAGCAGGAATACGGTTGTCGATGCCTTGCGGCGGACGGAAAGAGCCCTTGACACCGCGGTCAGGACGATGCTTGCGGCAAAGGCAGCCATGACGGGCATTTTAAAGGTATGGTTGATAAAGATGTACACGGCCCAGCCGATGCTGCCCGTCACGCCGCAGGAGACGTAGAATCTGCGCGGGACGCTGAAGAGGACGGAGAAGGCTACGGTTCCGATGAAAGCCATGGCAAGCTGGAGAGCGGCGTCTGCCAAAAGGCGCGCTGCCTGCCAGAATTCCGGCTGTGTGAAAAAGTATGTCATCCGATGGTTCCTCCTGTCATTGTCATCCACAGCCGCATTGCCATTCCCACTCCGATCGCGATACACCCGGCTGTCAGAAAGGCGTCTACCATGCGTATCAGACCTGATAAATAGTCATTTTCCAGAAAATTCCGGATGGAATTCGTCAGCGGAATTCCCGGTACCATGGGGAAAATCGCTCCGATCATCATCCGGTCTAAGTTGTCTCCCAGCCCTGCGCCGTAGGCAAAGCAGCAAAACAGGGCTACAAGCCCGCTGGCCAGTATGTTATTGATGATCCGGGATACGGATATGCGCGGGGCGGCATACAGCAGGAAGATGTACAGGATGACTCCCGCGGCAAATGCCATCGCCGAGTCAAAGAAGCTTCCTTTAAACAGGTAGCAGAAGCTCGCGCTTCCAAAGCCGGAAGCCACGATCTTAGCCCTGTTTCCGGCTGTCTCCATGCGCTCGATCCGCTCCAGCTCAGATCGCATCTCATACGGCCCGCATTCGCCAGACGCAATCCGCCTGGACAAATGGTTCAGGGCATCCACGCGGCACAGCATAGTAGGAGCCAGCGGGACGTAACAGATCCGGCTCGAATAAAATCTCCCGTCAATCACCGCCGTCGAGAAAATCCCGTTCGCTATCACATACGCATTGAACCCCTCAAGTAAAAGCGCCTTCGCCGCATACTCCATAGCCTCATTCGCCCTGAAAATCTCCCCGCCGTTTAATAAAATATCATTCCCAAGCCTTGTCACGAGATTAAATCTCTCCATCTGGGAACACTCCCCGATATATTTCTTTACTTCCGTATCCATAAACTTATTTCCTTCATCATTAAAATACAGTCCGCTGATCACACAGCCAGCCTTGTCACGAGATTAAGCCTCTCCAACTGGGAACACTCCCCGATCATCTCTTTACTTCTGTATCCATAAATTTACTTCCTTATTAAAGTATTGCCCGCCGATCCCCCCGGCCCGCATACACTTCACTACAGGACATCCCCAGTAAATGGCGCGCGTATAAACAGTAACTATTGACGTTTTCTTTTTTATCCTGTATAGTTGGAACATAATAAAAATTCACCCGCTTGTCAAGGAGATTTCACATATGGATCACAATATCACCATCGGAGCCAAGGTCAAAGCCTTCCGTACCGCTAAAAAATACACCCTGAAACAGCTCAGTGAGGAATCCGGGCTGTCGATTGGCTTTCTCTCCCAGTTAGAGCGCGGCCTGTCCTCGATCGCCATTGATTCCCTGGCCAGGCTGGCTGATATTTTAGGCGTCAGCTTATCCGCCTTTTTCGACTCCGGCGCGGAACAGGAGAAATCTCCGGTTGTCCGCAGCTTTGAGCCGCGCTGCACGCAGGTAAGCCCGCAGATTATTCAGTACCTCTTAACCGGAAACGCCAGGGAATTCGGCATTCTTCCGCGCATTTTCCACCTGATGCCGTTTGCCAATACCTCGCAGGATAAGCTGGAGATGAACCTGCATGAGGGGGAGGAATTTGTCTATGTCCTGGAGGGGATTTTGACCGTCTATCTGGACGGCTGTGAATACTCCTTAAATCCCGGGGACAGCATCCAGATCCACTCCCAGGTTCCCCATAACTGGGTCAATCACACCAACCGTGTGGTTAAGATACTGACGGTGAATTCTCCGAACCCCTTTGTTCACGGGGAAGAAGTCATTCTGTAGGGTGTTTTCAGGGACAGCATGGTTCTTCGGGGGCTTTGAAGACGCTTTTTCCCGCCATCCGTACCTCAAGCACCTGATTCAGCGCGGCGATATCGGCTGCCGCGTTGCCCTTTACCACCAGAATATCAGCCAGAAGACCTTCTTTTAAGCAGCCTGTCTCTTTATCGATCCCAAGAACCCGGGCCGGGTTCACGGTCGCCGTGCGGATGGCCTCAAGCGGCGTAATCCCGTATTCCACCATATAGGCCAGCTCCCGGTTGAGCGGAAGGGGCGGCGCGCCGTAGAGCACCATATCCGTCCCGGCGAGAACCGTTACGCCCGTATCGTATATTTCTTTAAAATGATCCCGGTATGACTCATATGCAGGCTTAAAGAAGGCCTGATCTTTTACGGCTCTGGCGGAAATCGGATTTGACAGATCGCCGCCTTCTTCGATCAGCTTTCTGGTCTGCTGATACAGGTATGCATAAGCCGTGATGGTCGGAACCCAGGCGATGCCCTTTTCCGCCATCTGGCGTCCCTGCTCCGCAGTCATGAAGGTGCCGTGCTCTATCGTGTCAAACCCTGCGTCAATGCACATCTGGATCGACGGCTGCGTCCCCGCATGCACCGCCGCCTTATATCCCCTGCGATGGCTTTCATCCACCGCCGCGTCCAGCTCCTCCTGTGTAAATTCTGCCAGATCCTCCCGGTTGCTCGTTAAGATCTTTACCCAGTCCGCGCCGTCCCGGCACTGACGGCGGATCTCCTTTCGCAGCGCCCACGGGCCGTCTGCTTCCACAATTCCGTCCTGATGGCCGTGGCCGCCGGTCATGCAGATCCCCGTATCGGAATGAAAGATTCTCGGAACCTTTACATACCCCTTTTCTCCGGCCAGACGGAGCTGTTTTAACAGGTTGTGGGGTGAGGAGAGATCGCGCACGGTCGTAATGCCGAGGCGCAGCGCGCTCGATGCCTGCCGGAGCGCATAATACGCTATCATGTAATCATCGTAATTTCCGATATCCGGCTGGCTGTAGTAATAGCCGAAATGGACGTGCATATCGAACAGTCCCGGAAGGATCGTTGCCTCCCCAAAGTCCTGTGCCGCATCCTCCGGATAGCGGTGTTTCATTTCCTCCCGGCTTCCGATAAAGCCGATGCGCCCATCTGTTTCCAGACGGAGCGCGGCGTTTTGCAGATGCGTTTTCCCGTCTCCTGTCACCAGGTGGCTGGCTGCCAAAATCATTTCCTTTTCCTCCTTTTGTCATCGCAGGCTGAACCGCCGTCTGTAATCTGTTACAACCTTATTTCCGGCTGCATCCACGGAATGCCTACCGTGAACCACAGCCTTCATACTTATACACCATAGCCGTTCAGGAAAATGAAACGGTTACCGGATGTCTCTCATTATATGGCCTTTTTTCCCATCCTGCAAGATAAACAGCCGTCTGTATTCGTACAGAATTCGCAATAAAAAAGTAAAACCTTCCCATTTTCCTTATGCTACAATGATAAAAAGGAGGATTGTATGGAATGAAACAACTATTTCAAAAATTATCTGTTTATTTTCTTGTGTTATCTATGACTGTGCTGCTTCCCGCGACAGCCCTGGCCGCTTCCAGGCCGATCAATAAGGTCAGCGTGCGCGTGGACTCCAGGCTGGAGGCCGGTTCCACCCTTCCAGACATCGGCATCGGGGACGGAACGCCGGAAAAGGGCGGCGTGAATGTGAATGCCGGCAATTCCAAGTACCATGTCAC
>NZ_CALPCY010000026.1:0-69033 GCF_943193115.1 Otoolea muris | reverse complement strand
GTTTCAAACGATATCTGTTTAAAATAATGATATATTTTTTTATAAGAAATATATGCAATGATATCACTTTCAGGATCATATGCCATGATCATTATCGATGAAGGTTCCTGATCACGTATATCAGAAGAGCCCTTTGTTATTATATACCCAAATCTCCCATAGTCATTTAGCCTGTCTGCTGTATCATACAATTCATCCTCTGACAGCAGTAATTTATTATCAAATTCTGTTTCTGTTGAAATAATCGGCTCTGTTCCAAAGGTAAGAAGACGGTAATCCTTCCTGCATTGAACATATATATTTTCATATAATCCAGCCTTTTTAGCTATCTTTAACATTCTGATGCATGGCTTTTGTGCAGTGTCAAAACTTCTTAAATCACATGCCGTTATACTCAACAGGAGCATAAAAACGACAACACACCTTCCTGTTTTTACCATTTTTTCCCTTCTTTGGCCAAACCGTCTCTAAAAAATGTTAATCTGTTGTGAAATAAAAAGCTTATTGCGCGACTTTTTTCTGAAATCACCCGTATTCTTTCATCCCCCTATGTATTTTGTCCTCCTGTTTCCATTCAGACGCGTACGGCCGGAATAAACGCAAATCACGCCGAACCTCCTGCCGTCAATTTATTCAGTGACGCATCATAACTTACAATATACGAGCCTGTATCACTGATCGTTATCTTAATTGCCCCAACCTGGGGCATACTGTTAAAAAACACGGAATATGCTTCATCGGGAATGCCGCTGCCTGTATCCGGCTGTCCAAATTGCGGCTGCGCAGCCAGCATCGCCTGATAGATGCCGGTATAATTTACGGGCGCATACGGCGTCTTTTCCGGCCTCTCTTCATCCGGTATGAGGGCCTCCCTTCCCTTTATGATAATTTTCCTGCCCCTGCAGTTGATCTGGTCAAGCAGATTGAAACAGCTCCTTTTTCCCATTGCGCCATCCCCCTTATATCTCTTTCCATTCACCCATATGCTCTCCATAAAATGTCGTGACCGTATCTTTTATCCGTAATTTCCGGAATTCTTCCTGCTCCTTCAGTTCCTCCACTAAGATCTTAAAAAACGGGGCCGCTCTCCCCCTGATGCTGCATCCACATCTGCATCTCCTTGACCGCCTTTATAATCGTTGCAGTTATGTGGCTGCAAAGCTTCTTTACTATCTGCTCCTGGCGGGAGAGCTTTAATCGGTCCTGAATCCTGTTCTTATTCACATTCCCTGTCTTGCTCAGCTCAAACAGGCCATAACGGTTATACAGGTACATGGTCCAGGCGTCCGTTATCAGCAATTCTCCCAGATAATCATCCTCTTTTACCAGATCATCCGCCATTTTAACCACCACAAAATAATCCTCTCCCCCTGTCCAGATGGAATCCCTGTCCAACATGTGCCCCGCGATATATTTTTCCCTTGCGCTGTCCGGGCAGACATTTATTTCATAGAGCCTCCTGTCTCCTTTCCCCGGCATCCCCTCCCTGGTATAGAACCCCAAATCTGTTTCTACATACTCATTAGAAAAAACAAACCGTTCACCGGTGAAAAAAGCATCTTCATCCTCTTGGTGAATACCATACACCTTGTAAACCACCTCCCATTCCCCGGCGTATATCAATTGGTTCCGCTCCCATGCGATCTCACCCCCATACCCGGCTAAGTAAACAGCGTCCCGGTATTTTCCGGGCAGCTTCTCCTGTGGCAGCTCCCCCACCCGTTTCAGCTCCACCGCCCCTGCGTTCATCTGGGCCACCATTGTATTCTGGTCTTTAATAAACAGGCTTATCGGCGAGCTAACCAAATCCTGCTCATCCGGAAGGGTCGTGACGAACGTAAAATATGTGGAATTATCCCCGAAGAATTCCTGCCTGCTCCCCTCCTTAAACATCCATCCGTTCGCAGAAAACTCTTTTAATTCGTCGATGGGGTGGACCGTTATCTCATACTTCGGATCTGATTCACATATCACTCCGTCCACGGTAACCTGATCCGCACCGAAATAAATCTCCTTCCCTATCAAGTGCTCCACACTCCCCATCTTTTCCAGGTTGCCGTGCCGCGCGCAAAGCCCATCCACATAGCGCGCCGCCTCCCATGTACCCAAAAAAACGGGCGGCTCCTCCGGGATCCCGGACAGGCTGTCATATATCGCGGGTTCCCTGCTGCAGGCAGTGATGCCCATGCCCAGCAAAAACAGCAGCAGAAAAACAGTTATCCTGTACCGTATCGTTTTCTCCAAAACCGCTCCCTCCCTCTTATGGCATTATCTTCTTTACAAAATGAATCCCCGCGCATCCTGCCTCCCCCATATCTTCATCACGGTAAAAACGGGCTGCCATCCGCTATCTCCCCCGTCTTGCGCAGCTCAAACAGGCCATAGCGGTTATACAGGTACATGGTTTGATTGTCCTTTACCAGCAGCTCTCCCAGCAGCTTATCCCTTTTTATCAGAACATCCACCATTTTAACCACCACAAAATAATCCTTGTCCCCGTCCCAGAGGAGGGCCTTCAGGCGGCTGTCCTTCCTGTCATATCTCCCCCTTTCCGTATCCGGGCAGATATTCACTTCATAAAGTTTCGAGGCATACCTGCCTTTTTCCGGCAGGTCTTCTCTGATATAGCATCCGTAATCCGTTTCTATATACAGATCAGAAAAAATAATCTGCTTTCCCATGATCTCAGATGCCCCTTTTTCATCGAACGAATACAGCATATCGCATATTTCCCACTGGCCGGCGTAAACCAGTTTCTCATCAGCGTCCGGCTCCACCCCGCCATATCCACCCAGGAAAACGGAGTCCCGGTATGTCCCGGACAATTTCTTCCCCGGCAGCGTCCCAACCCTTTTCAGCTCCACGGCGCCTACATACATCTGGGCAATCATCGTATCCTGGTCTTTGATAAACAGGTTTATCGACGAAGGAAACAAATCCCAATTGTGCGGCAATATCGCGACAAACGTAAAGTACGTAGAATTATCCCCAAAAAATTCCATTCCGCTTTCTTCGACAAACGACCAGCCGTCCGCAATAAACTTGTATAAAACACTGATGGGATGGACGCTTATCTCATACTCAGGCTTAGTGTCGCATATGACGCCGTCCACAATAATCTGATCCTCCCCGAAATAAAACTCCTTCCCAATCAAATGTTCTACGCTTTCCATCATCATCTGGGTACCGTGCCGCCTGAAAAAACCATCCACATAACGCGTCGCCTTCCATGTACCCAAAAAAACAGGCGGATTTTCCGGAATGCCCGACAGGCTTTCAAACAGGATCCTGTGTTTTGCAGGCGCCAGGGGAATTTGCACACTCACAAGCGTTTCAGCCGCAGCAGACAGGAACATCCTGGATTTCAGCCTTTTTACTTCCTCCTGGCTGTCTGCTTCCTCCTGGCTGCAGGCAGTGATGTTCATGCTCAGCAAAAGCAACAGCAGAATGAGTTTTTTATATTGTATGTTTTTCTTCAAATATTTCCTCCGTTTTTCCTCTATAACTTCTCGGAATCTTTAGCCCTTAGTTTATAAGGCTTTCAGACACCATTTCAAAAAAATCACCCACTTTTTTGGAAAAAAGCTTGACAAATCGCTCAAAATTTGCCGCGAAGCCGATTGATTATATTTTATTTCAATCGACTGGAGGCGATTTTTTTGTTACCTGCTAATCCTGGCGGACATGCCGCCTATCAGGATACTTTTGTATCCCAGTTCCTTAAATTTTATCCTGATCCCTTTGCACTTCCCAAAAGCTCATGGGACTATATCGTGCAGTTCTGGTATCTCGATCTTTCCCAGACGGATTCCATTATGCAGGAATGTTACTCTGTTTTTGGCCCGGAACCAAGGCTCCCTTCCTGTATGCTGCGTTCCTATCTGCTTGCTTTGAAACTGAAAGTGACTTCCATCACTGTCTGGTGCCGCATGCTTAAGGAAACTCCTCTTTATGCCATCCTCAGTGGATTCCCTTTCGGGGATACCCCTGGTGTCGGCACTTTTTATGATTTCTTCTCCCGCATTTGGATGGATGGTTCTAACAACCTCTCCCCTAAAGACCGGTTTCCTAAAATGAAGCCACCTAAAGGAAAAAAGAAGGGCGGTAAGACTCCCTGTGATTCTTCCAGCATGGCTTCCAAACTTCTTCCTTTGCTGGAACGCTGGCAGTTCAAACCGGAAAATCCTTTTTTTCTCATTTTCAGGCTTTATAAACAGCAGTTCCTGGATCTTTCCATCCATAAAGATTTGATCGACCCGGACCATCTGGCTCTTGCCGGGGACGGCACCCCTGTCCGTACTGCCGCACAGCAGCGCAAAAAGCGCATCTGCGACTGCAAAGAAAAAGGCTGTTCTTCCTGTAACTGCAGGCATCATTATTCCCAGCCAGACTGCAACTGGGGATGGGACTCCCACCGGGATTGCTATTTCTTCGGCTACCACCTCTACATGTATGTGGCCTCCGATTCTTACAGTGACCTTCCCGTATTTCCTCTTTTAGAGCGGGCTTCCCGGCATGATATGCTTTCTTTCCTTCACTCGTTTTTTACTATGAAAGCATATCTCCCGAAATTCCGCATTGAAAAGCCCCTTCTGGATTCTGCCCACGACGCTTACGCTGTCTATGAATACTGCATACGGGAAAACATCACTCCTTTTATTGATCTCAATCCCGGACATCCCGGATATTTCACTTATAAGGATGATTTCACCATTGGTAAGGACGGCGTTCCGGTCTGCAGGCTGGGCTTACGTATGCACAAAGATGGATATGAGGCTGCCAAACACCGGGCAAAATACCGGTGTCCAAAAGCAAACCGCAAACAGGGCTGTTTCTGCGAACATCCCTGTTCACCGGCGAAATACGACAGGACCGTACACATTTTTACCGATGACAATCCAAGGTTGTTTAACATACCGCCAAGGGACTCTAAAGCATGGGAAAAGGAATATGATAGAAGAACTTCCGTGGAACGCTCCAACAAGCGGGAGAAAGAGGACTATAAATTAGAAGACGGCAGGCACCGCTCTACGAAGATGTGGTACTGCCGCCTCTACGGCATCATGATGCTCCAACACCTTGATGCCTGGGAAATGCCCTCTGTCAAGGCATTTCAAAAATCATTATTAGGTTTAGCCGCCTAATAATGATATCTTAAGCGATTCCATAAGATTTTTCAAGGCATAGTACCCGCTATGTCCAATGTTTATGTCCATTTTTCTCAAATTTCTTTTCCTGCACGATATTCAGTTGTCAATTTTCGGTTGGAATCTCATTCATTGAGATTCCGAGAAGTTATAGAACTACAGTCTGTCACAATCCAGGACAAACGAAACCTTGTCCAGAAAATCTCCTACATAGATTTTTACAGTATGGTTAAAAGCTATATGCTCTTCTCTGTTTTCAATCATATATTTTATAACTGAATCTATTTTTTTATCTGATATTTTCCTATAGTGTTCCGCTAACTCAAATATGATATTATCCAGTTCATATTCAGGAACCCTCGTCTGCTCCTTAAACATTTTCTTTAACGAATTATCAATATGTTTAAGAAAATCAAATATGTAATTAAAATTCCACTCCTCACTGCATTCAATAAGAGAACATCTGTTTCTGTCATCATAAAAATCCAAACGGTAATTTGGACTTCCCGCTATGATGCTTGTCCGTAAAAAGGAAACATAAATATATTTTAATTCACCGACAGCTTTTTCCCACTCAAGGGAGGCGTAGCGTTTCAGTCCATCAAACAGCGGAATTGCGAATGAACGGGCAATTTCTGACTCCTTCTGAATAAATTCTTCTTCTATCTGCCCTATGCTTTCGGTATACATTGTCTCCGCAGTTTTAAATACCTTAGCCATAAAATTTTCTCTGATTTTATCTCCTGTTTCCATTCTCTGCTATCCCTCTAATTCTACTTTAAGCAAATTATACTTCCTTATGTTTCTCCGCAAAAGACTTTCTGCTACATCGAGACGAATGATTACCCTGTCAGCTTGAATATCCTGTATTCTAAATACAGGCTCCCTGCCTATCTTTCCCTTGTATAAAACCAGCGCATCTTTATCACAAGACTTAAGGCAGGGTATTGATTTTAATATTGGAGCATAATAAAGGGCATGAGAATTCAATTCATTATTCAATATACAAAACTGCTTAAATTTCATTGACGGAATATATATCCGAAATACGTCCTTTACCGGTCGGCTTACCGCGAACATCTGGCTGTCTAAAATGTCCACTCTATCATGTTCTTTTGCAGAATTTGAAAAAACCACATTTTTATCCGGAATTCTAACACCATTATCTTCCATAAAATCCTTCCGCATAAATGTTGAATAAAAGTTTTGAATCACTGGAGTATAGCGATACCTTTGATCCTGTCTGATGCAAAAGTAATCCATTTTCACATACTCCTTCCTGCATAAATTCCAATGCCATTTTCCACCTGTGGATTACCAGGATATGTACAGACCGGAACCGCGGCAGCGGCATATTGCTGTAAAACATCACTATATCCCGGACTGACGGATCCCATTAACTGTAAATTGTTTTCTATTGACTGGAAAACCGGATCAGGCATTCTCTCTTTTGATTCAACTTTTTTAAAGCGCCGTAATGGTATCATCCGATATTTTTCTGCATAGCTTATAATATCATTTCCTGACAAGACAATCTGATTCATCGTTTCATTTTGGATTAATGAAATATGGCTTCCCCCTGTAAGCATAATAGATTCCTGTCCGCTGAGCCGCACCTTACCTTTTGCAGAAAATTTGACCTTACAACTTGCCGTCAGCGAAACTCCCGATCGGTCTCCTGTTCTCACAGCGGACCAGTTCTCCTCTTCCACAGAAGCTAATTCCATCTTGTCAGGGTGCATATTCAATGCTTTCCCATACGGCGTTCTTAAAAATTTAGTTGTATTTTTACAATTTTCTTCTGTCTTTCTGCCATGGATAATAAATGCATTTTCCTCAAATTCATTTGGAAAATACAGTTCTGCATATTCGCCTTTCTCTGGCATTGAATACATAATATTTCCTGTTTCCGGCTTATACGGGTATAAATAGGCTGTTTCCTTATTTTGTTCCCTGTCAATGTCCAAGTGCACTTTTATTTTTTCATTTTTAACCTCCAGCACTTTACCTCTGATTGAACATCCCTGGAGCGATGCTCCGTAACGTATGAGATCATTTGAATGAAGTTTCCCTAATTTATAATCAAATACCACAACCGAATGTGAGGATCTGATTTTTTTCCCCATAATATACCAAATATCATTGTAATAAGAAATCTTACTTCCCAACTGAAGATTTTGATAAGATGACAATTCCCATAAAATACAGTTATTTTTCCCTCCTCTCAAATATTTCAGGCGATCGATCTGTCTTTTTTCTTCTAATACACTCTCAATAACGATAGCCTTTTTATCCAATATACCAATAGCAATAGCTGGTTTTGTCGTATTTGATACCGGATAAATGACGGTTCCCATACATCCCGCCATCCTTCTCATAAACTCCCAATCCGTTTCATTATATCTGATAACCGGCCCAAAAGGATGTATATCTTCCTTCTCCTGATATTTTAAAATTCCCTTTTCTTTTATAGTGTCTTTCATAATATCTCTGTATGTCAGCCCGCTATCCTGAAATGAACAGGATTTTTTCTCTTTATGTATCAGACACTCTGCTCCCTTACATAGAATTTTTACCCGGCCAGCCGATCCTTCGATTGTAATCGCCTGAATGAATCCTCTGAAAACAAAATATCTCTGAATATCCGGCAAACAGACAACTGCCAATATCTGTCCTATTATGTTCTTTTTCTGTAATTCATTTAAATGTTCTGGTTTCATTCTCCCAATAATAATGGCCTCTGTCTGTTCGTTCATTTTTTCATCAACTGTAAGGCTGTCTATTTGGTCCAGATCGACAGCTCCTGTTGTTTTTAGCATCCCCAGGCTAATTGCTTCCATCACACTCACTCGCCCTCCTCCATCATCCTTTTAGTTTCTTCTATTTTCTCTCTAATAGCATCCATAATATCGGCATCTTCTTTCGTATTTGATAAAAGTTTGTCTTTGTAATATTGATAAGCATCTTCATATCTGGATATCGCCAGGTCATATTTCCCCTGTCTTATCCGAATATCGCCGGACGCTACCAATGCGTTAATCACATAAAGGCGATCCCGCTCCCTATAGCTTGGCATCATCGCCAGTTCCGCATATTTTTCTGCTTCTTCCAAATCATCCATTTCCAAATACGTATACGACATCAACAAATATAAAATGCCGCCTTGGGTGGAATTACTTCCATATAATTCCTTACACCATTTAACAGATTTTTCATAATACTCCAACGCCTTATCATAATTTCTCTGTGATGTCTCATATTGTCCGTATGCTCTGTATAAATCATTAACAGGCCACTCCTTCAATCCTGTTTGATTGCTGATTTCCTCTGCTTCACGAAGACAGATCTCCGCTTTCTCATATTGCTTTTTCTCCATATAAAAAGTTGCCAGATTAGTCTTTAATGCCACTATATCTTTTGATTGATCCCCGCCCTTTTTCTCAGTTCGCCTCAACAGCTTTTTATATTCCCAGATAGTCATGGAAACATTCCCGCGGATATACCAGGTATTCAATATTCTTTCGGCCTGTTCTATAGCTGTCATGTGTGCATTCTGATACGCTGTTATCACAGAAGAAACAAGCCATAAAGATACTAATAAGATAATACAAAACTTCCACTTTTTTTTAGCCATTTGTAATATACGCTTCATATTTAATCCCCTGCTCACCATTTAACTTCCACTTTACCCCGTTCGATTCATGTCTGTCTAAATAATCAAACTTATACATTTTTTCAAATTCAGGCTCTTTCACTTTAAATCCATCCTCGTCTATTTTCTGACTTGCTAGAACTGCATAATCATCCGTAAAAAATGTAATTCTTATTTCTTCAACCCATGTAGCATTTGAAGTATATAAAAATGCCGGAATCGTTGTAATGACTGATAAAAAATTAATTGAACGTAAAACCGACTCATTATTAATCCATGGAGTAAAAAAATTGCTGGCATCCACAATATCCATTGGTGTCATATATCTATCAGTATCCCCTTCTTTTTGCCATTGATAAAGAACAATCCCCATAGACAACCAATTTCCTCCATGATCAATAAGGGCACTCACCAGTGATAAGAGTCCAACCCCTTGAGTTTTTAACTCATCATAATAAGCATGTGACCAAAATTCCAAATGAATTCCACTATAAATATCATCAATTGTTTTTAATTCAGGATTTACATCCATAGAATTTTTCAAATTTGTAGCCTTTTCCATGGCCTGTTTACTGTTTTTTATCTCTTTACTTCGTTCTGTCTGTAATTCTGGAACGATATCATAATTTAACTCCCATACTATGTAACTCTCATACCACTCTTTGCATTTTTGTTCCACAAAATTTATTAAATCCTCTGTGGCTTTTGTGATTCTATCCAATACTTTATGATAACCCTGTCCATCCCTATGAAAAGACAATATCCCTCCACATCTGCATACCATATAAGAATCTAACGTAAGGAGATGATACGGAGCATCCTTCCATTTTTCAAATTCCACAGGTGCTATCCTTATTTTTCCCTCTACTCCTTGTATTACTGACTGTATATATGAAATTTTCGACTCAACCTTTTCTGAATTTTCGTAACAATGTATATTTTGTGTCAACTCAGTTAATATCGCATTAATATCATCAAGGTTAGATGTAATACCTGTGAGAACACTTTGAGGCTGAACAAAATTTTCATCAATTATAAATATAGTTCCGGACAATTCATTTACAGCTGCAAAATGAGTATCTAATTTTTTAAATTCTTCATCTATTTTTCTATCTAATTGTGGTTTATAATCCGATGCCATTTTATCTGTATTAAAAGGATTTTTTTTCCTTATATCCATAGTCTTTCGTTTTAATTGCATATAGTTTTCATGAAGCGCCTCTAAAATATCAAATATTTCTTGACATTTCTGTGTGTATCTTTCAATCATCTCTTTTTCATCAACATCAAACCATTGCTCCACATAACGTCCAAGGCATAGTTTATCTCCTCTCTTCTTTAAGGCAGCCATATTTTCCTCTAATTCTTCTGCTGTTTCAGCCTTTAATGCTCTAACAGCCGCTTCATAATATGGTGAATAACAAAAACGAAATCTCCCTATATTATCTGGTTTACAATCATCATCATGTGCAAATCCATGACCCAAGTTCGTTATACTATGCGAATGATCAAAATGTATATATGTCTTATTCCATTCATAAATAGAGGTTCCAGGGGGTTGGGCATAATTACATACCAATGCCCCATATTCTGCAATAACTCTGTTTTTATTGATTATTTCATCTGCATTGCCAATTCCCATATTTTTTCTCCTAACGATGTTCTATATTTAACCCTTGTTCCAATACTCCATCTCTTACCATTAATATATTCATATCCTGCCTTAAAACAATCCCGCTATCAGATAATATTTCTATCCCATCTCCTCCCTCAACCTGTATCGCTCCGCCTGCTTTTATATCAATATCCCTGTTACTTATGATCTCAACTCCCTTTTTATCGTCTAAAATAATTTTGATCCCATTATGGTTCGTAATGATAATTTTATCCGGTGTAAACCGTATTTCCTTATCATAAACTGTCCGAATCGACTTTTCATCCGGCTTTGTTCTGATCTGGTTTTCTCTTTCTGAAGGCACGGAGCTTATCACATAGGCATTCTTTTCTTTTTCATCCGGGAAATACAGCCTGATCCTGTCCCCACGCTCCGGCATGCAATACCACCCGGAGCCGTCTGACGAGGAATATACGGTCGCAAAATCAAACCATAATTTATGATTTTCACTTTTAACAAGATCATCGTCCAGGAGGATCTGAACCTGTGCATTTTTAATATCCCTTACACGGCCCGGAACTGATAATCCTGCTAAATTTGGATTATAATATTTCTCTGCATAAAAATCTTTTTGCCTTCTGAGAATATATTTATTGACCAGCTCTCCGTTCTTTATTTCCATCTGCGATTTATATACATATACCGTTATCCCCATTACTACAACTCTATCCAGTAAATTCAGTATATCTCTGGACTCGATCAACATTTCCTGTATTTTTCTTCCGTTCTCTGCCCATACACTCTTCTGTACAGTAAGACAGTTCACATCATATACATTTGTCCGATCAGGGACGCCAAAATAAAAACTGGCTTTATCATTTGTACAATCCGCTACAAGCAGCATATTGAGTTCTGCACCCACTCTTTTTAAAAACTCCCAATCAGTTTCCTTATATTGAACCAGCATATTATGAATCGGGACATTAGCTGCACGGTTAAAAATAGAAACGGTATTTTTATTTTGCTCAACTATATACTTTGCAACTTCTTTATAACTTTTCGTTACATCCTGAAAAACCCTGAATTTGTTTTCTATATCCAACAAAAGGGTATATGATTCCGCCTTTATTACCAATTCAGTGAGTCCATTCTTTGCTGAAACAGATATAGCCGTTATCAGCCCTTTAAATACTGAATGCCATTTATTATCGGTATCCGATAATATCAGAATATCGACATTTTCCTCCTGTAAATACTCTTCCTGATGTTTATCTTTCTCCTTTTTTAAAAAACCTCTGATTTCCGCACTCAAATGCGTATTTACCTTTTTTACTATTTTACAATTCGTAATTTCTAACAGCGGCATTGATTGGATATGAATACTTTCAGCTTTCATTTTTCCCCTCCTCACATATTGATTTAATCATCTCAAATACAATTTTCTTCCATTCATTTTTTACAGCATTCGGACAACTAAATGTTCCCAACAATAGCTCATGATCAACTATACTCAAAAACAAAATGCAGCTTGAGCTTCCATCTAAGTTTTGTACTCTCATTTCGCACCATGCGCAATCTACGTTTACTGCTTTCAGCATATCCTGATCCATAAAAATATTTGAGGGATTCATTTTCTTTAACACCAGCATAAAACCATTTAGCATTTCATTCAATGTGCCGATTTTGGCAGAAACTAAATTTAAACACAGATTGACCGCCCCGCTTTCATCCATAAAAATGACCGGGGGCCTGTTTTCATAAGGATATTTTCTTCTCCTCCACTCTAACGGCATATCAATAAAACTGTCAGGTAAATATATGGAAACCCTGCCCTCAAAGAGCTTTTTGTTACAAAACGTCAATAATTGTTCACCTGCATACATTCCCGTTTCCAGAGAATTATACTCCGCCTTCTCAGCCTCAAGTCTTTTTCTTACTAAACATTCATCAAAAAAATCCATACTATTCTCCTAACACGCTTTTATACTTATCCCTATACACTTATATTCGGCAATTTCAAGCTGAATCTGAGATACTGCAAATTTTATAAAGCTGTCATTTAAATAATATCCTGGAATCCGTTCTTTAAATTTAAAAAGAAGTATTTTTCTGCTTTTTTCAGGAAACAGATATTCATCCTTTATAAACCAATTCATATCTTCCCATTGCTTGATATTATCTATATTGTCACATATCTCACAATCTATCGCTTCGATATAATGATGGACATCTAATTCCATAATCCTGCGGTACAAGTCCAATTTTGTTATTATCTTTGCATTTGTCTTCCTTAAACATTGACTGAAAAAAGAGTTTTTCCTGTGATTTGATAACAGTGGGGCTTCATATCCTGCGTAATTTACACAAATATCCTGATTCATCTGTAATGCTTTCCACCCCTCAAATACTTCTTTTTTTGAGACAATGATAATTTTGTCATCTTCGTGCTGTATCTTATCGATATCCTCATTTTTTTGTATCAGGTATTCCCCCCTTTTATTACGTAATAAAAATTCATGTACATAATGCCCCTCATTTTCTTCAACATCTAAAAAGGATTCAGCGCCAAATGTAATCCATCGTATATTCCATAAAGGAATCATATTATACCTGACCTGACTGGAAAATTCTCCAAACCAGATATTTACATTATCTATTCTAATATCCTGTATGTCTATTCCAGCAACTCCATTTCTGTTTAAAGGGACTATAAAAACATCAAAAAAACGTTCCAGATAACCTGTGTTGATGGTATTCCACCTAATACCATTGTCTTTAAATATCCTGTAAATGGATTCTATCATGCTACAGTATCTGTCAGAATGTTTTACATAAAATGATACGATTGTTTCACCTTTCTGGCAGCGAATCGTTCCATAAAATGGTGCGCAGCTTTCAAATTCCTTCATCTTTTTATAATCAGACTCCAGAAAAATTGTACCTATGCTAAACATTCCATTCTGATCCGTATATCCGTTCCTCTGTTCTAAATCCGCATCATCTAATGGAAAAAGTGTTTCGTTTGATGAATCATAATAATCCCGTTCAATTATTGTTATTGCCGTTTCGTATTTGTTTTTTCCATAGTCTATATCACTATAAACAATCTGTTGTAATCTCTTGTATTTATTCTCATATGATTTAATCGCTTCATTCAATCCATCTTCCAAAAGCTTTGCTGCAAACTTTCTTTCTTCATTGTCTTCTATTTCCCTCAGTGAGCTTTTGATATATCTTTCAAAATCAAATGGATATTCTAAAATAGGAATTCTGTTTTCCATATTCAATCATCTCCCCTTTTGGAGTGTTTTAGCTTACAACATCCTGTAATCCTTCATCCAAACCGAACGGTTCCCCCATTGCCTAAACACATATTATCCAAGTGCCAACAAACAATATAATAAAAACGATCGTCCAAATCTCGCTTACTGAGGCATCTTTTTTTAACATTCTCTCATCCTGCGCCGGTACAAATCTGTCCGGGTTTTCCTCATCATAGTGTAATAATACTTTTTTATCAATGAACATGCAGGATGAGCTTGTATATCCCCAGGATGATTCTTGTTTAAAGGGAGTATCTCCTATCATATATTCAAAAGTCGGATAGCATTTGCTTTCTTCTTTCCAGTGCATAAGAACCAGGCCTTCTCTGAGAGCAGTTATCTTAGCCGTAACCCGGCCCTTATAACTGGATAACCCATTTAATTGCTTCTTACATAAATACCATTTATAACCGTTTGTTGTTATAAAATGAATTTGTATTAATAATAATATCGCTGTATCAAACCTCATGACTGCCTCCTGTCTCCGCCGCCGGCCCCCCAGAACCGCCCGCATTCCCTGCACCCTCTCTGCCGCCGTCTCCCCCCGGCCCGTTCATCCCGTCTTCCTCCGTCTCTCCCCCGTCTCCCATCTCCTTCTTCTCCTCTTCCTCCTTCTTCCTCTCAAGCTCCAGCTCCAGCAGGGCCAGCCGCCCGTCGATCTCCGCCGCCTTATCATCCATCTTCAGCTCCCGGTACGCATTCCTCGCAAACAGGTACTGCTTCTTCGCCTCCATCTCATTCCCAAGGGCCTCCTGGGTCTTTGCGGCCTGTTCATACTCCGCGGCCTGGCGCTCCTTCTCCTCGTTCTCCTCCGACTTCTGCCCGCTCGAGGCAATCCTCGCGCGGATCAGCTCCGCGTGCGCCTCATCTCCCATATCCATATACTTTTCAAGCGCCATGGCATAGTACGCCCCGGCGCTCCCGTAATCCCCTTCCGCAAAAGCCTTATCCCCCTCGGCGGCGAGCTGCGCGGCCCCTGTTTCATTCACCGCCTTCTCCTTTGCCTGTTCCGTGTCCGCCTCCTCGGCCTTCTGCCGGCTCTCATACAAAGCGTCCAGGCAGTCGAGCGCATCCTTCCGGCCTTCCTCAAAATACGTCCTGGTGGCCAGGCTCTTTGCCTGCAGGTACTTTTCCTCCGCGCGCGCAAAGTCGCCCTGCGCCGCCAGCGTATCCCCCAACTGGATATAGTCAAATACCGACAGGTAATCCGTGATCGCCTCCAGCCGCCTGTCAATATACGCGTCCGCCAGCCGGTCCGCATAGCGGGAGCGCTCCTTCGCCGTCACATACGCGGCCTGCGCCTCCTCATACTTCCCGCCCCCGAAGCTGTCCTCCGCCGCGTTCACCGCCTCGATAAGCTTCTGGTAATCCGACAGCTCCTTAAGCGGCTTCTTAAGCTTAAGCTTCTCCGCCAGCCCCAGCGCCTTCTCACACTCCTCGGCGGCGCGGATAAAATTCGCGTCCTGGATATACTCAATCGTATTCGCATAGCGCCGCTGCATCTCCTCCGTCTGCTTCCTGCGCCGGCTTACAAACACCCACGCTACCATACCCACCGTCAAAGCCACGGTCAGCGCCGTCACACAGACGGCGGCTATCTTCCGGATCCGCCGCTTCCGGTTCGGATCCTGGAACACCTTATCCGCAAATACCGCCGCCAGCGTATAATTTTCCAGCCTGGACGGCTGCTTGGACAACAAAAGATCCTCCGCCAGGTCAAGGCATTCCTTTGGATCATCCTTTGCCTCCGAAAATACATCGTCCAGCTCCCCGCTGTCCAAGTTTTCCCAGATCCCGCGTGTATACAGGGCCGCGATATCCCCGTTATTCAGGCGGATCCGCTTTGACACAGCGGGCGCAAAGCCCGCGCCCTGCCCTAAATAGGAAAACAGGTTATTCCTCTCCTCATGCCTGGAGAGCGTGTCCTCCGGCAGCTCCCGCTCCCTTGTCAAGTCGCTTCCGAGAGACATATCCCTTGTCTCCTCCATGACATGCCCGTCCCGGTACAGACGCAGGCGCGTATTCCCGGCATAGCCGTAGCGCAGGCGCACATAATCCGTCACCAACACCGTGGCCGACGCCTTCAGCCGCTCCCGGCCGTCCGCCCCGCCAAGGGCCAGGTCCGCCGCCTCCAGGTACGAGCGGATGGCCCGCTTCCTCATCGAAGGCGACGCCTGGAAGGCCAGTATAATAGCCTGCGTCGCCAGCCTGGCGCTGTCCGCGTCCGGCATGTCATTCAGCCCGTCCGCGATGACATAGCACGCGTAGTCCTCCAGCTCCACAAAGGCAAAATAATCATGGTTCTTAAGCTCCGATCCGGCCTCGGAAATAAATCCTGTCTTAAATGTACTGTTCTGCTTGCGCATCGGCCCGTCTCCTCCAACCCTGCCAACCTTCATCCTGTCTCAAACGCCGCACATACTTCCCCGCGGCGTTTTCCGCCGTAACCGTCCAGCCAGGCGCGCCGGCCCGGCCTGCTGTCCGTTGCTTGTCCGGCCTGCTGCCCGTTGCCTGCCCGGCCTGCTGTCCGTTCCGCCCGGCCCGCTGCCCGTTACCCGCCCGGCCCGCTGCCCTCGGGGATACTCCCCCGTCAGCGCCTTCACCGGCATTTCACCAGCACCGCCGAGGCATTATCCCTGTCCGCGGCCTGGCTCCGGTTCACCAGCTCGATCAGGGCGTACGCCTTCGTCTGGCAGTCCCCCGCGCCCTCCAGGCAGTCCTCCATATCCTTCCACCTGGCCGTCCCATACAAGCCGTCGCTCATCAGGAGCACATATTCGCCCCCGTACAGGCTGATGGGCGTATCAAAAAACTCGATATCCTTAAAGCCGTCCCGGCCAACGAAATTATAGAGGCGGTGGCGGTCCAGGAGGGATAACGCCTCCTCGCGCGTCAGCCTGCCCTCCTCATACTTCTGCCGCGCCAGGGCGCTGATGGTATGCCCGGACGAGACAGGGACCAGCTCGCCGCCGCGGTACACCGCCGCCTTCACATCCCCCGCCGCCGCATAATAGAGCTTCCTCCCCTTCACCAGCGCGGCCGTAACCGAAGCGCAGCCCTGCACCCCGTTAAGCCGTTTCAAAATCTCACGGTTCGCCCCGTTAAACGCCTTGCGGAAGGAATATTGGGGATTATAAGCGGCCGCCTCATCCCCAAACACCTGTAAAAACGCCTCCACCGCCGTCTCCGCGGCCAGCTTGCCGCCAAAGCTCTTCCCCATCCCGTCCGCCAGGACAGCCATCACGCCGTCCTCCAGCTCCCGGATGCCAAAAGCGTCCTCCTGCGTCTCCCGGTCCCCGATCGTCTTAGAAGCCCCAACCTCAAAACCCGCGCGCATTCCCCGCCCGCTCCCCAAAAGCGTCTGCCCCATGCGGAACACAAGATACAAAAAGGCAGGCGCAAGCAGCGCCGCAGCCGCTATTTCCGGAACGCTCATACGCCCTGCCCTCTCTCTTCCCACATAAAATTGTCCCCGCAGAACGGCACAAACACAAACCGGCTGTCCCCCATCTCAATCACATCATAGGAATCCAGCACCGTCGGCGTATAGACAGCCGCCTCATTGTGGTATACAAGCCCATTGCTGTCCCCAGGCAGGAGCACGGTCTGCCGCTTCTTGGGGTCAAACACCACCACGCCGTGGTTCCTCCTGGAAATCTTATTATCCCCCAGTATCTGGATATCCATATCGTCCGCGCGGCCGATAAAATTCTTCCCGGAACGGATCTTATAATCCTTCCCCTGCCTGGGCCCGGAAATACACACAAGCCAGCCGCACACCGGAATCTCCTCCTGCGCCAGCAAAAGCTCCTCCAGGGCCTCCCCGTCCGCTGACGCCGCCCCCAGCTCCTTCTTCTCCTTTGTCGCCGTCTCAATATTACAGAACGGGCACACCGTGCCATACCGCCTGGCAGAAAACAGATGCCCGTTCTGGCACCGGATCAGATTACTGCTCATATCCCTTTCTCCTCCGAACTTTTACAATATTATCCCCCCGAAGCCGGCCAGCAGGCCCGCCCGGACGGCTGCCCTACCTCAGCAAAAGCCGGTTCATCCCCACATACAGGCAGTCCCCCTTTTCCAGCCTGCACGGCATGTCCGGCGAGAGATGGTACATCCTCCCGTCCGCCGCCTTCTTAATGCGCAGCCCGTTCGCGCTCCCCAGATCCTCCACATACCAGCTCCCGGCCGAAAAATTCAGCACCGCGTGCTCGGTATCCGCCATCCCCGCATAAGGCCCCTGGCCCAGGTCAATATCCACCTCATTTTCCTTCACATCCCGGCCAATCAGCGCCGACGTCCTGCCGTACATGTCCCATACCGCCAGATCCCCGTCCTCCTCATTTAAAAGGACGAGCTCCGTGATCAGATCCGTTTCAGAAGAAGGTTCTTCCTGGCGGGAAAGCCTTTTTCCCTTTTTCTGCGGGGCAGCCAATGACAGGGCAGCCAGAGCCATTGCCATAAGGCCCGCCGCCCACAGGACAGGGGTTCTGTACCGCACCATGTCCGGGTAGGCGCAGACGATGCCGAAGGCTGTCATGCAGACAAGCGCGGCCGCCAGATCAAAGAGTCTGATTCTGTTTTTCATGTTCTGCTCCTTTTTTGCCATAAATGTGTGCTTGCCGTGGGGGAGGGGGATCGTGAGAGGGCCGCCAGCGTCAGGTTCCATATCCAACGGAACCCCGCTCCCGCTCGGAGAAAAGCGCAGCGGTACTAAGCTCGAAAAGACCTCGCTAAGTGCCGGCGGTTTTCTACGGGTTCCTTATGGATATGGAATCTGCCACTGGCTACGTGATCGGCAGGCTATGGATTTCCGGCCGAGCGCGTGATTACGTGATCTGGATTCGGTATGGCTGGATTTAAAAAGCATGTTTTGAAGCCATGGGTTCATGGCTTAATGTTGTGGGTAACAGGCCATGTAGCGGAAAACTGTGTTACCCGATTTAGAACTGTGCATAAATCATACCTATACTATAACAGAAAACAGGCGTTAAACGGATTCGTACTTACATAATTCAGAAATCATTAAACCGCTTCTCCACATTGCCTCCTTTTACCCCCGGCATTATCCACATTAAGTTGTAGGCAAAAGGTTTTCTAATCCTAAAATGGTTTTAACCCGTAACGATTCACAATCAGGTATGCAGTATAATAAAAACTGCTATATAGTCAACACCCCTGCCCGTCTACCCGCCGCAAGCGGGGCATCAGGCTTGCAGCGCTGTAGAGCAGCGGGGTATGTAACCCTCGCAGCAGTCGTCAAATGTGCAGGCAGACCCACCAAGCCCGCTGCTCTCGGGAATCAATAATTCCAAAAAATATAGCCTGATAAAGGCATACCTAACCAGGTACCGCTACCCTATATTTTCTCACAATCTCTTAATTTCCTAACCCCATCAATGACTGCCCTGTCTGACTAAAAGTGCTGCCGCTTAATTAAGGCAATACAATTTACCAACAAACCGCAGGCTCCCCCGCCTTCCAGTAACGTAGCCATCGGCAGGTTCTATATCCATAAGGAACCCGTAGAAAACCGCCGGCACTTAGCGAGGTCTTTTCGAGCTTAGTGTCCGCTGCGCTTTTCTCCGAGCGGAAGCGGGGTTCCGTTGGATATAGAACCTGCCGATGGCGTCCCTCTCACGATCCACCACGGCCCGCGTATACTTCACTACAGCATTCCCCTGCTCCCCACCTATTTTTTAATTCCCATATATTGTTCAAACAAACCCGTCATATCAATCGGATTCTTCCTACTTTTCTGATTCATCCCCATCTTCCCCATATCCACCCGCTTCCCATCCGGCCGGAACCCGAAAAACTGCTCAAACGCGGCAGAACCACTATAAAAACTAAATCCCTGCCTCCCGCCCGCGCCATTCCCCCCATTCCCGCTTCCTGATCCGCTCCCGGCCCCATCTCCGGCCTTTCCCCGGCCCGCTCCACGCCCGGAATCCCTCCGCTTCTGATCATACGCCTTCCGCCTCTCCCTGTTCCCAAGCGTCTCCCACGCTTCCCCGGCCTCCTTGAACCTCTGTTCCGCCTCTGCATTTCCTGGATTCGCATCCGGGTGAAACTTCTTTGCCAGCTTCCGGTACTGCTTCCTGATCTCCTCCTCCTCGGCGTCTTCCCTCACCCCGAGAATCCTGTAATAATCCTTTTCCATCCCATTTCCCCCTGGGGCATTTTTAAAACACGCCCTGGCCCGGCCTCTCCCGCGCCGTCCCGTAAATGTACTCCCAGAATCAGGCGCAGCAAGATTCCGGGAGCGCCTGTGATCAACAGGGAGGGCGCGCCCTGTTACGGATGCGCCCTCCAATATAAGCATTACTGTCTACAGCCCGGCAGGAATATACACAGCAACCCTATCGGCATCCGGCCCCTTTATACGGCCGCGTAGCCGCCTTCCACGGTAATCCGGTCCAGCTTGTCTTTTTTCTGTTTTATCACCAGCGTAAAGATCCCGGTTCCTTCCACATCCCCGAAATCTTCCTTGTAATCAATGACAAACGCGTTCGGGAAATAGTATTTCCGCTCCATCACGCCCGCCGCCACGTGCTCGATCGTCACCTTGCGGTAGCAGTCCGCCTTCTCCGCCGGCACAGCGGACCACAGGGCCAGCTTCCTGGTGCTGTCAAAGGGATCCCCGTCAACGGCTGTCAGGATCCTGCCCGTAATCGTCAGCGTGCTCCCCACGTCCTTTGTCCTGGCATTGGAATCCAGCGGGATATCCGTGGTAAATTTCACCCTGCGCACACATTCCTTCGCAATCTCAAAGCTCTCCGTTCCCTCTACCGTTACCTTATATGACATGTCTCATATCCTCCTTTCAGCCTGTTTTACTCGCCGCCGAAGCCGCCCTCAATTTTCGTCGCCGCGTTTTCATCCTTTTTCTGTTTCATGTGGATGAAAAAGGTTCCCACGCCGCTCTCGTCGTCCACTTCTTCCGAATATTCCATGACAAACGCGTCCGGAAGCGTGAACTGGCGCACCACCTGGCCGGCGGATACCACCGTGATCTCCGCACTGCGGTAGCAGTCCGCCCGCTCGGACGGAACCTGTGACCACTGCGCCAGTCCCAGGGTGGGATCGCTGCCCTCCCCGCCCAGCTTGTAGAGCATCTTGCCCCACACCTTCACAGTCAGGCCGAAATCCGTGGCCCGCGCGTTGGAGTCCACAGACGAAGCGGAATTAAAATCCACCTTCATGATGCTTCTCTCATCAAAAACGATGTCCTCGGCTCCCCCGGTGATTTTCATGCGAAATCCCATAAATGATTCCTCCTTTTCTTTTGGAATAGTTTATTTTGTGTAACCGCCCGGGCTTCCGGGCTGTTACGGTTTATTAATACCCTCCGGACGTCCCGGGGCGGGGATGCCCGGCGGATAATAACCAGATTTTAAGCCTTTTAAGCTTTATTGGCTGACAGCCGGTTAATCTCCACCTCCAGGTTCTTCACATTGCCGTTAAACGTAATATTTAACGTGCAGTACCCGTTCTCCTCGTCAATGATGTACTCAATATCATCGCCCTTGCCCAGGATGGCGTTCAGGTACTCGCGTTTTGACAGCCACTGGCTTTTCTGGCTGCTGGGATTATTTGAGAAAAACCGCACAATGGAGTCCTCCTTGAAATCGCCTGTCCCATGGCGCATCACCCGCTCAATGTAATTCGTGACCTGAGTTTTGTAGATCGGCTCAAACATATATCCGTCTGACAGCAGGTTCCTTGTCTTATAAACCATGATGTTGGTAATGTCATGGCCGTTATGCGAAGCATTCTCGGAGCTGAAGATAAACCCGAAATTCTTGCGGTTAATGTCATTTTTAATGGAGTTCGTAAAGCCTGTGATCTCCTTTGCCATGGTCGTATAGGCCGCCAGGGCGTGATCCCCGGCCTCGATGTCAAAGCGCACGCCCGGAAGTTCCGGATCCACGCCGTTCTTGCCGAATTTATCCTTTAAATACTCCGGGCACTGGTACGCCGCCGCGATACCGGCCGCCACATACGCAGCTCCCACGTACACGCCGTCGATCCACAGCTTCATGACATCTTCCTTTTCTTTAGAGAGTTCCACGGTGTCTCCGTCCTCCCCCATCACCATGCGGCTGTCCAGCACCACGCCCGACTTGTCCTTGGGGATGATGGTAAAATTCGGCAGGCAGGGGATCGCGTACTCGCTGAACGGCTTGCCCATCAGCGGCATGCAGCGCTCCTCATACTTCTCAATGCCCTCGGTCGCCAGGGCGCTGAAGGTCGTGCTGTCGTCCGCCTCATAGCTGAAAAAGCACTGCACCCCGTAATCCTTAAACACATCCAAAAGGCGCGCCAGGGATTCCACGCTGTTCACATCGCTCTTTTCCGTCTTCGAGTTGCCCTTAAAGCGCTCGCGCGTCAGCTTCATCTTGCTGTACTGATCCAGGGAAACATTCGGCACGGCCGCATACCACACGGTATTGGAAAAATCATTCTTTGCGTTCGTCGTGTTGAAATAGGTGATCAGACGGGAAATGTTTCCCGATTTGGCCAGCATTTCATTGGAAACATTCGTGATCAGCATGGAGGGCTTCATGCCCTTTACCTTCGACGGATACTGTTCAAAAAAACACCAGACGCCAAGAAGCTTTTCAATCAGCGGCTTCACGGTTTTGATAAACGCGTCCTTTGACTCGCGGTAAAACTCCAGGTAGGAGTTGTAATTCCTGACCTCCTGCTCCTTGTCCACGCGGCTCTCCATGGTGGAGGTCAGCGGACAGAAGGTGCGGGCCACAAGGGCGGCCACATAGTCGTTGCTCTCCTCATTGAGGGCCTCATAGTCCTCCTTTAATGCCTCAATCAGCCCTGCGTTCACCTGATCGTCCACTGCCATGAGGGCTGTGCTCTCCACCTTCGGGGCCTCTAAGACCCGCAGCTCGCCGTCCTCGCCCATGCTCAGCACGCCGAGGGCTAGGGGCGTGTTGTCCTTTTTATCGCCGCCGTCCCCCAAAAGCAGGCGCGTCTTGATATCCTCAATCGCCAGCGGCAGCATGGCCAGCACATTGTTGTAATTCGCGCTGGCCTCCTCGAACATGACGTTCAGCCGGTCAGCCACATCCATCTTTTTCGGATCCCCGTCGTCTAAGGACGCATAGATCCCGTATGTATACTGCAGCTCCTTGCGGCCCTGCTTGATGGCGTCCATGACCTTCCTGGGGGAAATCATCTCGGTGAGCTTATCGAATTTGAAGTCCACGTTCGTGCTCCCCTCCGAGCGCTTGGTCTCGATCATGGACATCAGCATCCCCATAAATTCATTCTGGCGGTTTAAGGGGATCTCCGTCAGCATCTCCTCCGGCACCTGCTCCGGCTTTTTAAGCTGATAGACAACCTGCTGGCTGTTGGCATTGTAATAGCAATACACAGCCGGCGCGAATTTTTCCAGGAATTCGTCAAAGCTCCTCACCAGAAGATGGTCATTGATCTCCTTTATCTTGTCGTCCGACAGGCTTTCCATGCCGCGCACGTCCCCGACCAGCGTCAGGAAATCCAGCTTTTCCGGATTGATCACCTCCATCAGCATGGTCCGGTTTGTCTGCTTAATCACATTTCCCATTCCCTCTTTTCCTCCTCTTTATAATATCAGGGATCACAGCCCATATGGCCTGCCCCTGACGGCATATGCCCTGCTTTTTCCGCAAACCCGGCTGTGTTTCTCATAGCTCCTCCCTTTCCCCTGGCTTTAAATTCCGGTAATGCAGCTCCATCTCTGTCTCCTCATCGTCAAAGGATACCGTGATTTTCCCGTTATAGTATACCGGATACCCCATTCCCTTTTTTAAAATCTCCATGCCCCGCATCACCGTGCAGCCCTCGGACTGGTCCATCACGATCACCGCGTGATCCGGGCCCGGATACAGGATGATATCGTCCGCTCCGATCTTATCAAATTTAATCCCGCAGGATGTCAGGATCTGCCCCAGCGTCAGCCTCCTGGCCCTGCGCCCGAACAGGCGGTACGTCTGAGGCGGTATGTCCTTTCCGTCCGCGTTCCTGACCACGTACATGTTTAGCTTCCCCGAATACTCGCCGGCCCTAGCGGCGGTCTTCGTCCCGTCCCCGGACGGAGATGGCGCCATATAGATCACTGTCGTCCTCTTGCCCATCCAGAACGCAAACAGCCCTGCAAGGCAGGCGGCCAGTGCGCACAGGATGGCGATCAGCGGCCGGTAATCCGGCAGAGGCTCAAACTCCGGATCCGGAAATTTCTCAATCCGCACCGGATCGGCCTCCCGTATCCGGTATACCGCCCCGTCGTCTGCCATCGAAACCGCCGCCGTCACCGTTTCGAGCGCTTCGGCCCGCAGCGTCAGGAAGATGCTTCCCCCCTGTATGGTTCCCGTATAAGGCGTCCCGTTGACGGTGAAGGAGACTTCCATCCCCTCAAACCGCTCATCCTCCCATATATTCGCGCCTTTCCCGGCGGCATTTCCCGAAAGATCCTGCGAGACCTCCCCCGAAAGATCCCCGGCGGCATTTTTTGAATCAGCTCCGGAGACATCCACCAGCGTAAGCTCCAGATCCGCGTAGTGTTCAAACTCCGGCGGCACGTTCCGCTTTATCTCCTTTTCGCTCCGCGAAAGCTCCTCGATCCGGTATGCTGCCGATATGGTGGGAACCACGTCGTATTCCGGGATCATCCATGCCTGCGCGGAGGCCGGATCCGGCGTCTGGTACGATACGCTTAACGTCCCCGCGGGCGGCCGCACCGCCTCCACAACCGCGAAATGCTGTCCTGTTATCACCTGCGCCTGCCCGGCCTGCGCCCCGCCTATGCCTTCCTCTGAGGTAATCGCCAGCCTCACGCGGCTCGCGCCCTTCGGGATGGCGGCGTTCAGAACCACGGTTGAGATTTCGGAAGGCGCATGGCCCGATCCGCCCGCCGCAAATGCGTTTCCGGCGCTTTCGGAAGGCATGGCGCTTCCTGCCCCGCCCGCTGCCAGCGGAGCGCCCGGCAGGCTGAGCCGTTCCTCCAGGATGCGCCTCATGATACCAGACAGGGAGCCTGACTGGCCTTCCCAGTAGATGGCCCCGTCTGTCACCTCCGCCCCGTCGAAAATGTGCAGCCGCGGATCCGAAAGCTCTGTCCCGATCGCCACGATATACATCCGGACGCCCCGCTCCCGCGCCTGCAGCGCCGCTTCGGAATAGAGAGCGCGCGACGCCTCCCTGGCCCGGCTGTCCGGCATATCGATCTCGCCGTCCGTCAGCATCACGATACAGCGGTCTGACGCCCCGCTCTCAGAAAAGAGCCCGACAGCCTGTGCGAGCCCTTCCCCTGCGTTCGTGTATCCCGTATAGGTAATCCCCGCCAGCATCTCCTCCATCTGCGCCGCCGGGGTTCCGGGGACGATCACGGTCTGTATGTCCGTGTTGTACGCCACCAGCCCAACCCGGTAATCCGACGGGAGGCTGTACACCGCCTGCCGGATCGCGTCGATGGCCTCCCGATCTCTGTCCTGGGCGTTCATGGACGCGCTGGTGTCTAAGAGGAAGATAATTTCACCGGAAGAGGATATATTACCACTCTTTTCTTCTCCTCTAATATTTTCTGTCACACAAAATATAAGTAATACCGCTGTTGTAAATATGACAGCCGCCTTTCTGAATCTTATCAACTCAATTCCCCCATACGCTTTGCCAAATATTTTTTATTTTGTCTATCTGCCTTTCTTGATTGATAAGTTATCACAAAAACCATCCTATTTCAATAGGGATGTCGTTTTTTGTTCCGTTTTTGTCGTTTTTTGCATCATCTAAACCATTTTTTCTGATTGACAGCGGAAAACAAGATTAAAACAATCTAAATTTGACGCTAAAAATCCGTATAAAAAAAGCCGCAAAAATATTTTTACGGCTTACAAACTCATAATTTTTAGTTTTGATTCAAAACAGAATGGGAAATCTTTTTATTTTTTACAGTTCCTGCACATAATAATATGGACAGCGCAAGGTGCCCCAGAGCAATCGCCAGGCTCACATCCTCTGCGCCTGCTTTATAGAAAATCATCCATGCAAATGTCTCAAAAGTCCATATTACCTTACTGCGTCTTCCATACCGGCGTCTCTCCGCCTGATCCAAAGGTTTATTACGATCTTCAACCGGGGCCAGTAAAAAAATCAGGAAACCACACACAGCGCCGGATATAAGGCTCCCGGTCAAAATGATACCAGCGGGAATCAGCTTCGCCATCACACATACCCCGAGCAGTATCAGCGTAGAAAGAAGCGTACAGATCGTATAGTTATCTGCGTGATGGCCTCCTGCATAGGAGCGCAGCGGAATAAAGGACAGCAGAAACACAAATACAGTCATATATTCCTGAAACGCTGCTGCCAAAAGACAGGCGATCAATATATTGACCGCCTGCCCAATCAGCAATCCAAACGCATACTGATACAATCTTTGATCCTCTGCAGACAAATAATGTCTCTTTATCTGCCAGTCAACCAAATATTCTGCCAGCTTTTCGATCATACCTTTTAAAACCGCTTGAAGCGTTTAGCCTCTTCCGGAATCTCAGGCTGATGATCGATCCATCCGCATCCTGCATTCACGTTCTGAATCACTGTCAGCAGCGCCATCGCATTCAGCGCGATCACCGCCCAATTTCTGTTTTTCAGTTTTGTTAATAGGTTTCTGACTGTCTTTTTCATCATCTTTCCTCCTTTGTTTTATATTACCATAACCCTTTTTGAAGAAAAAATCAAGTATTTTTAATAAATATTTATTTTTAATACATATTTCTCAACGACACTATGGCTGTAAATCTTTCGTTCTCCTCTTCGATCTTCAGAGAACCCTTATACCTGCCTGCCAATTCCTTAACCTTTTGAAGGCCGAAACCATGTCTTCTTCCGCCGCTCTTGATCGACATGAATATGCCTTCCTGTTTCTGATTTTTATGACTGAAGTTGTTTATAACCCGTAAAATAATGGTTGAATCCGTTTGTATATAAAGCGACATATTTACATATCCGTGCTCGCATTTTCCCGCCGCTTCCAGCGCGTTGTCCAGCAAATTTCCGAGAATTCTGATTTTATCCGTTTCATCCATAAAATCTAACGATACCCCTTTCTGTATATCAGGTTTAAACCGGATTCCGTTTTTATTTGCCTCCTTCATTCTTTCAACCAGCATTCCATTAACAATCGGATCCTCAATATACATTTTTTTATCCGCAGGGCTTTTTCTTTTCAGCAGCTTAGAAGCTTCCGACGAAAATTTTTTCAGGCTTTCATCGTTTTGAGCGTTTACAAAATCCTCTATTGCTTTGACAATATGCCGCATTTCATGTATGTATTCCGCATATTCCTGATTAATCTCATCTATATGACGGTAATGGCTGCGCTCCAATTCCGCCTTAAGCTTCCTCATCTCATTATCCTGAATATCCTTTTCTCTTAAAAGCAGCTTATCCATAATCAGAAAATACGCGATATTACTCACCAACAGTGCAGCGCTTCCCAGATAAATCAGTAAATATCCCATACGGTGTTGATTAGCTAAAAGAAAACCATTTAATAGTATTAATACAGAAACCGGCAAAATAAGCAGATTTTTCAGTATGGGATACCCTTCCTTATCTGGAGCATACCTGTGATTTTTTCTGATAATCACAAGTGCGAGGTAAATCAGACATTTTTCCAGCAGAAGCCTGAATGCCCAAGTATGATCTTTTACCGTAACATCGATTCCAAAAATGTGAAAAAAATGCCACACAACAAATTCTGTAATTACTAAAATTGTATAATAAAATATCACATACAACACATTCAGGTTAAACCTAATCCGGTAGATAAGCCAGATAAGAAGCATATATATAAGGGGAACACAAACCAAATTTACAAATGGCATTTCCAAATGATTTACAAAAAAAATAATGCCTGTACAGATTCCCGCCTCTGCCCATCTTACATATCGCCGTTTCTCATAGACCGGGAACAGAGATCTTAAAAACATATAGACCAAAAAAATTTCAATAATGCAGTTCAAGAGTTTTACCGCCTCGTACATAAGCCATGCAAAATCCATCACATTTCTTCCTTTCGCTGTTGTCCCCAATAGCTCATCAGTTGATCATCAAATGCTTTTTTTCTGCTTCTCGAAACGGTTAATTTAATGCCGCCACTCATTACAACAAGGCTCTTTTCCCTGGTTATAATATGGCGTATATTTATAATATAGCTCACTTTTGCATATAAAAATCCATAATCTTTTAACTCATTATAATATTCTTCCATCCCAACCCGGCTTTTTATTGACAATTCTTTCTCTTCACAGTTCCCTGCATCCCTTAACAGGCCCACTTTCTCTGCGCCTTCTCTTGTTAAATAAATTCTGCTCCCTGTCCTCTCCCTCATAATAAAAATAATATCTGACAATTGTATCGCATGAGTGACCCCATCGTGTGAAACAGGAATCACAACAGCCCGATCTTTTTCCTTCTTTCTCGCTTCTTCCAAAGTCATCCGCAGATCCGCCATAAAATCCGCAGATACCGAATCCTTCACCAGATATGCAAAAGGTTTTGCTCTCACAATACGGCTGACAGGATATTGATGCGCCGTATAAAAGGCGATCAGCGCATCGGAATCCCTTTTTCGGATCTGCTCCACCAGCTCGACGCCCTCCATCTCTCCTTCCATATAAATATCCAGGAAAAAAACACTGAATTTTCTGAAACCATCCATCAGATCCTTTCCGCTGTGGAACTCAAAAAAATGTACATGATCCGAATTCTTTGTACACTTCCGGATTAATTTTTTCAACTCCTGAATATCGCTGAGGCAGTCATCACAGATAGCAATTTCCATTTGTTCATCCCTCCAACAACCATTTCTCATTTGTATATCCGACCCCCGAGCCACGCCGCCAGCCTGCCCGAAAAAGCGGCCAATCAGCTCCGCTGTCCGATGCATAAGCAGTTTTATAATTATAACATATAAATGCATAAATTGGCAATCCGTCTTTTGTATACTGCAAAAAAACGAAAAATACAACGATTAGTTGTAGGATTTACCTTTTTTACAACTTATTTTCCTGTCATTTATTATCTTCCCCGGACAGACCATCCACAATCTTTTCATCTCTGTCACTCTGTTTTCCTGCCGCTCATCCCCCCTTCCTGAAAAGTAGCGCTGCGGCAGTAACACGCCTGTTCCTGCGACAATTTAATAGACTTTGTATCCCGCCTGTGTTATACTTGAGCTGTAGCAACAGCAGCCGCAATATAGAAAGCAGGTGATTGCATGACACTTGAAGAACAGAGACAGGCAGCGATCATCACGTATGTGAATTTAATGAGAATTAAAGCGCATGAAACCGGCCAAAACAAAGAGCTCGATTACCAAATCAAAATTGCAAAAGTCATGTTACAAAATTTTGGTATCGACTTTTCCGAGCTGGAGTATCAGAGCGTGCCTGAAAAATGCTTTCCGTCACATGTGCGTCACAGTTTGTGTGCGATTTGGCCCAAATTCGCTTAACGCGGCGCAGTGGGCTTCGTTAAGTGAATTTGGGCCAAATATACCGCAAAGTGGGGCGTGCAGATGATGGGAATGATGGAGCTGCCGCAAATGACTTTACATGTTATTTCGCGCATCTCCTCCATCTTTACTCTGTTCTCCTCCCCAAAGCCTTCACGCCATAACCGTCCTTTTACACCATCCGCACCTTGGATTCGGCTGAATCTCCATTTCCTCCATCCTCATCGCCTTCACATCCACAAACAGCATCCTCCCGGCCAGGGTCTCCCCGATCCCGAGAAGAAGCTTCAGCGCCTCCGCTGCCTGTATACTCCCAATAATCCCCGGAACCGCGCCCAGCACTCCGAAGCTCCCAAAATTCGGCCCCTCTCCCGGACCGGGCGTTTCAGGGCTTAAGCAGCGCAGGCAGGGCCCTCCCGGCATAAACACCGTAACCTGCCCCTCAAATTCGCAGATCGCCCCATACACATCCGGCTTTCCCAGCTCCATACAAGTGTCGCTGATCAGATAGCGCGTATAAAAATTGTCGGTCGCGTCCACCACCACATCAAACCCGGACACGATCCGCCTGATATTCTCCTGATTCAGCCCCTCGCCAAACGTCCGGACGCAGATCTCCCCATTCATCTTCTCCAGGTTCCGTTTGGCTGCCTCGACCTTCATCTTCCCCACATCCTTCTCCCGGTACAGGATCTGCCTCTGCAGGTTGCTGATATCCGCCTTATCAAAATCCGCAATCCCGATCGTCCCCACGCCCGCCGCGGCCAGATACATACAAACCGGACTCCCAAGCCCCCCGGCCCCGGCCACCAGCACCCGTCCGGCGCGCAGCCGCTCCTGCCCCTCCGGCCCGATATCCGGCAGCATCAAATGCCGTTTATAACGAGTTTCTTCCATAATAAGCGCACCTCTCCTCTCTTTTTATTCCCGCGGGCAACGAGCCAAGTGGGCATGCTTGCATGCACATTTGGCGACTGCCGCGAGGGTCAAATACCCCGCTGCTCTGCAGCGCTGCAAGTTTGACGCCCCGTTGCTTGCAGCGGGGTTGTTGACTTTCTCAAAATCCAGCCATAGCAATTATGCAGACAACGATTTATGGCCTGCTGCTGGCGGCCCTCTCACGAACGCCCTCTCCCATCAAAAAGGCGGGAATACCATCCTCTGTATCCCCGCCTTCCTCATCTCTCTATTATTCCTGCATCCCCGCCCGGCTCAGCCTCCGCCCAGCAAATGATGGATCTTGAGATCGTCGTCCTCTTTCAGCACCACATTCCCATAGTCTTCCGGCCAGACAAGCTGCCCGTTTACCTTCACCACCAGCTTGGGCCACGTAAAATGCATATAATCCATCACGCCCCGGATGGTCAGTCCCTCATGCCAGTTTTCATACGGCCTGTCGTTCAGTCTCATGGCTGCACATCCTGGAGCGGCTCCACGATCTCGAGAAGCTCCGGCAGATCCATGCCCAGCTCTTTTAAATGGGCCACGGTCGGAACGCCGTTCAGCGTCCATCCGCGCTTTGGATATACCGCGTCGATCAGCTTCTCATACTCGGATTCCCGGTAGCTCCTCGTGGCCGCCATCTTTTCCTTAAGGCTCATGGTCTGCACCTCTTCGGCGGTCTTTCCCACCAGATCCACAAGCTGCTTGTCATAGCGTTCCTGCCTCGACAAATATTCCTCTTCCGTCACCGGCCCCTGGGAGCGGTACGGGATCGCGTCGTTCTTCCGCAGGCCCTTGCCGAGGCGGATATTGAAGATACGCTGGAAGTTGTACACGCGCTCTGACATGCGGATCATATCGTCGCGGTCGATCTTCACGCCCGTCACGCCGTAGTACAGATCCAGGTAATTGTCCACATGCTCCGGAACCTTGGCCGGTTCGTCGCGCAGGCTGTTGTCCGCGGGCACGATGTCATTCCACGGCAGCTTGCACAGCCCCAGAAGACCGAACCAGGTGCGGAACATAGGATAATAGTACAGCGCCTCAGCCTTATCATCAAAGGTCGGGATCTGGTTATTCACCTGATCCATGAAGATCAGCCATGCCTCGTCGTGCTGCGGCCCCTTGTTCGTCAGGCCGTAGCCGCCCTGCTGGGCCAGGGATTCCTTGGAGGAATACTCCGAATACTCAAGCCCTTTCTGCTCCATGGCGATATCATTCATAAAGTCCATATCGCCCCAGCCCTGCTCTGCGAAATAGGCTTTCTGCTTGTGGGAACCCAGCGCGCCGATTTTTCCAAAGCCCTCGTTTCTCGCGATCAGGTGCAGAAGCTCCAGATCCGCCTCCGCATTGCCCCACACGAGCTCCAGGCCGCCGGTCCGCTCCTTATTCAGGATACCGTTTTCATAGCACTCCATCAGGAACGCGGTCATGGTCCCGTAGGAAATGGTGTCGATCCCGTAGGTGTCGCAGTAGAAATTAAGCTCTAAAATCACCTGCGGATCCGTGATGCCGCAGTTCGGGCCCAGGCCCGCCGCGCTCTCATACTCCGGCCCGTCCACGCAGACGCGGCGTCCCTTGTAAGGCCCGGTCTTTAACAGAAAATGATCCGCCGTCTTGGCGCAAGCCATGGAACAGCCGTACCAGCAGCCGTCCGCGCCGCCCTGGGTCAGCCATTTCTCCTGCCATACCTCTGCCTTCATCTCCGAAACCTTCTCCGTCCCGCCGTATTTATAGTTGCGCGTGGGGAGAATGTCGTAATCGCTCAGCGTCTGCAGCGAATACGCTGTGCCGGACTTGCGCATGGCGTTCTGCTTATTGTCAAGCGCCGCCACCTCGCGGTGGAATTTCAGCCCGTCTTTATTCAGAAGCTTGATATCATACACATCGTTTAAATTGGCCTTTACGCCCTTAAACCGGCAGACCAGCGCCTTGATGTGTTTGTCCGCAAACACGCGGCCGATTCCGCCGCGGCCGGCCTGCTTTAAGCGCACCACATTCCGCTTCGGATCATAGAAGGTAAAATTCAGCATGGACAGGTTGCAGTGCTCTGCCGCGGAGCCGGAACACACCACCGCCACATTTTTGCGGTCACTGTCATCCTCGGCATACATGGCCGTCAGCTCTTCCCCCAGAAGATGGGCGTCCTTGTGCTCCAGGGGCGCTTTTTCAACGGAAATCGTCCCCTTATTTCCGTCAATGACAATGATCACATCCTCTTTGGCCTTTCCGGTCAGCTCAATCATGTCAAAGCCGGAGAATTTCAGAAACGGCCCGAAATATCCGCCCACATTGGAGTCAATGGGGATATCCGTCATGGGGGAAATGGTGCACACCAGACATTTTCCGGTTCCGCCGTACTGCGTAATGCCAGCTACCGGGCCGGCGGACATGGTAACCGCATTCTCCGGCGAATCCCAGCGCGTCTGCGGGTTGACTGCATCCCACAGATACCGCAGGCAGTAGCCCTTGCCGCCCGTAAATTTCTCCTTTACCTCCTGCGGGATGTCAAGAATGCTGACCGAGCTGTCCGACACGTCAATCTTTAAGCGCTTATCCGTATAGCCTCTGTACAGGGGCTTTGGCTCATATGTAATCTGGTTCAGAACCACATGCGCCTCTTTCATTTTTTTGATCTCTTCCATATCCGCATCCGCATAGCGGGGAAGATCGCACATTTTAATCATCTTTGTCCTCCTGTTTTTGCTGCGATGCCGCGCTGTATGCTGTCTGCCAGCCGCGCGCTTCGCGATACACACAAACTGCAGCGATGCGTCTGACGCCTATTCCTCCACGAGCCGGATCGCGCCGGTGGGACATGCCTTTACACAGATCCCGCAGGCCGTACATTTCGACGGCTCCAGGCAGTCGTCGCTCTGGACCATCACATCCTCCGGACAAAAGCCGACGCACATCAGGCAGCCGGCGCATTCCTTTTTATCGAGCCGGTAAACGCCCTTCGCATCCTTTCCAATCACGCCCGTATTGCACACCTCGGCGCAGATCCCGCACTGGGTGCAGACGGAAATCTTATGGGTTCCATCCTCCCGGTCCGTGATGCGGATGCATGATTTCGTCCTGTCCGCTGTCTTATAAAACGCCTTCGAGCACGCTTCCTCGCACTGGCGGCAGCCAGTACAGAGGGCCTCATCCTTTTCTAACCGTTTCACTTTCATTCCTCCTTTATCTTCGCTCCTTTTTTCCGGTCACAATCCGCCGAGCAGTTCGATTTCATCCTGCTCCGAGACCTCCCCGGACTGCGCCACCTTCAAAAAGACGGCCCCGGCGGCGAGCCCGCATTCCCGGCCGCTTCTGAACAAACTACATTCCGGAAAGCACGCCTTCCCGCGCTCCGACACCTCAAACACAGCCGTCCCGGCCGCGAGCCTCATCCCCGGCCGCAGGGCCTTTACATCCAGGCCGTCCACTGTCAGATTGGCCTTATACCTCTTAAAACACAGCCCCGGCCTGTCCTCTTCCTTAATCCGGCGCAGGGCCGCCGCACAGCACAGCGTTACCTGCCGCTCCCCGCCCCGGGCATGGAGATCCCCGTCCATACCCAGGTTCTCTGTAAATATTCCCCGCTCTGTGTACTCCCCCGGTTTTCCCTTTTCACGAAAGACACAGAGCGCTTCCACGCGTCCCTTCATATCAAAATCTCTCCCGCCCTTTCATCAGCAGTACACAATCTCCCCGGTCCGGCGCAGCGCGTAGCCTCCCAGCTTCATCACGCGCTCCTTAAACGCCTCGCTTTTTAAGACCTCAAGGAAACACTGTACATGCGGCAGCGAAAGGAAGCGGACCGGAATGGCAAAATCATACTCCTCGGGGCCGATGGGGATGAAATCCAGCCCCATGGCGCGGGCGGCTGACTCGATCCCCATCCCGGCGTCCGCGCTGCCTCCCGCAATCGCCGCCGCGGCCGCCATATGCGTCGCCGCCTCCCGTTCATACCCCGAAATCTCCTCCGGGGCAATGCCGGCAAGCTTTAAACGGTAGTCGAGAAGCACCCGCGTCCCCGCTCCGCGCTGGCGGTTGACATAGCGGACGCGCCTCAGATCCCCGATCTCTTGGATCCCCAGCGGATTTCCGGCCGCAGCCATGATCCCCTGTATCCGGTCCACGCCCTTAATGAGGGCCATGGGCTCCTGAAACAGCCTCTTTATGATCGGAATGTTGTAGGTTCCCGACGCCTCGTCCAGCAGATGCGCGGGCGCGATATGCGCCTCCCCCCGCCGAAGCGCCATCAGCCCCGCCATGCTGCCCACATGCGTGCTGGACAAATAGTTCCCCGGACATTCATCCGGCATGAGATCAGACAGCACGTCCAGGATCAGATCATGGCTGCCAATAGCCACCACCGTGCGGTCGATCTCCTCCAGCGTCCGGTACAGCTCCACCGGGACGCGCTCGCCGGCTTCCACTCCCTCGCTGTTCTGCTCAATCACGCAGAAGCCGTCGGCCCGCGCCAGGCTCATAGCCGCCCCGGCCCCGCGGGCCAGAGGCGAGGCTACCAGCCGCTCATCCACCTTTCCGACCTTTACCCGCACATACTCCCTGTGCTTTAAGGACGATACCAGGCGCTTCGTGACGACCGCCTCCGCCACGGATCTCTGCTTTCCTGCCCGCCCGTTCATCATCTCCAGCACCGGGACCACAAAATTTTCAAAATTGATATACGCCGAGACAGGGTAACCCGGAAGGCCGATCACCGGTTTATCCTTCACGATTGCCAGAATCACCGGTTTTCCCGGCTTTACCGCCACGCCGTGGATCAGGACCTCGCCCAGCTCCCGCAGGATGTGGACTGTATAATCCTCGGTCCCCGCGCTGGAACCCGCGTTGACCAGCACCATATCATACTCATCCGCGGCGCGTGAAACCGCGTCCTTCAGCTTTTCATAATCGTCCGCAATGGGCGCAAAGCGGCGCGCCCTCCCGCCGTGTTCCGTTACCATGGCCTCAAACATCCGCGAGTTCGATTCAATGATATCCCCCTCGCCCGGTTCGGTTCCGGGCTCGATGATCTCGGTCCCTGTGGGGAAAATGGCGACCTCCGGAAGGGTATACACAGGAACTTCCGTGATCCCGCCGGCCAGCAGGACGCCGATATCAATGGGCCGGATCCGGTGACGGCCGGGCAGAATCATTTCCCCAGCCACAATATCCTCACCGATGGGCCTCACATGCTGCCATGTGGCCGCCGCCCCGGTGATCCGCACCCCGCCGTCCGCCAGCTCTGTCAGATCCTCTGCCATAATCACCGCATCATACGGGGGCTTCACCGGATCCCCGGTATCCACCACCGCAAAATCCGCATCCGGGTAAAGCGTAAGCGGCTCCCGCTCCGAGGCGCCCCTGGTCCGCTCTGATATCACCGCGATCCCGTCCATGGCCGCCGCATTGTACAGCGGGGAGCAGTATGCCGCATACACCGCCTCAGCCGTGATCCGGTTCAGGCTCTCAATCACCGGAACCGTCTCCCTCCCGGGGGCAATCAGCCCCTTTAACGCCTCCCGGTAAACGTTCAGCGCCTCCTCAACCGGCGTATTGTTTAAGTACAAATTTCGTTTTCCCATCGCATCTCCTTATCCGAAAGCAACCGTTCAGATAGCGCTGAACCATTACTATGCGAACGTACATCCTACAAAAAACGGTGGATCTCCACCCACTCCCCGCGCTTTAAGCCCTCCCGGTTCATCTCTGCCATCACATACCCGTCCGCCTGGGACATGGTCGTAATCAGCCCCGATTTCCCTAAAACCGGCTCCGCCTCATATCCGTCCGCGCCGCGGTAAAGCCTCACCGGCACGCACGTCAGCTTTCCCGGCGCGCTCGCAAGGTTCATGCTCATCCGCGCCCTGACGGACCATTCCTCCCGCTGCCCGGTCAGCTCCCGCCACAGCCAGAAGGCCAGAAGGCGAAACACCGTCAGAGCCGCGACCGGATGCCCCGGAAGTCCCATCAAAAGCGCGCCGCGGCCGCTGTCAAACCCCAGGATCGTCGGTTTTCCCGGTTTTAATGCCAGCCCGTGCGTAAACACGCCGCCCCCGGACACCCGGTCTAAAACCTCGCACGTCACATCCTTTTTTCCCTGCGAGCTCCCGCCTGACACCAAAACCAGGTCGCTGTCCTCCGCGGCCTCCCGCACCGCCGCCTCCAAAAGCGGCTCATCATCCGCCAGAAGCGCTGTCCGGATCACCTGAAAGCCCGCGTTTGCCGCCGAGGCCGCCAGGCCGGCGCTGTTGACATCCCGCACCTGCCCCGGTCCCGGACACCCGCCGGGCGCCACCAGCTCATCCCCTGTGGAAAGGATACTCACCCTCCAGGGCTTATACACAGAAACCTCCGTGATCCCGGCCGCCGCCAGCGCCCCGAGCCCCGCCGGGCTGACGGCGCTGCCCCGCGCCAGAAGGAGCTGTCCCTTCTTCACATCCTCCCCCGGAACCACCACTGAGCTCCCAAAGGGAACCGCCTCATATACTGCCACATGATCCGCGTCAAAAGGCTCGCAGTATTCCACCATCACCACCGCGTCCGCGCCCTCCGGGACCATGCCTCCGGTGGGAACATACATACACTGTCCGCTGCCAATCGCCCTTCCCGCCGCTGTCCCCACAGAGATCTCCCCGATCATTTCAAGAAATGCCGGAATACTCTCCGACGCCCCGGCCGTATCCGCTGACCGCACCGCGTACCCGTCCACGCTCGATCGGTAAAAGGAAGGTACCGCCTCCCCGGAAACCACGTCCTCAGCCAGGATCCGGCCCAGCGCATCCGCGCATCCAGTTAGCTCCGTCTCCGGCGCGCGCCCCGCAAACACGCCCTTAAGCTTCCCCCTCGCCTCCTCAAGCGTATCCACCCGCAGTAATTTCATAACCAATTCCTTCCTTATTATAATAGGTTTCAATGCGGTATTATTACAGCTTCAAATACGGCATTGCGCCAAACCCGGACACAACAAAAAGGCGGCCCGGAGAAATCCCAAAGGATCCGGCGTTCTTCTCTCTGCCGTCTTCTCCGCGTACCGCCCTGTACCCATATCTGTCTGTCCCCACGCCAGCCTCTTCTTCGCGCACCCGGAAAACACCAACGCCGCCGCCCACGCCCTCCCGGGCCGCGCAGTAACCCGCCCCGCAGGATACCGCCTGATGAACAGCAGCCGAACTTGCCTCTCTTCCTAATTATAAATTCTCTGTTATAATGAATAAAGAAGCAATTTCTGGCAACCGTACAGAATACCTGAACGATTACAATTTCTTTCCAATGCACCAGAAAACCGGATGCGGGAGGCGCGGAAGTTTCCCCCCGCACCCATTGGCCGCCATCCCATCGCAGAAATCCTTATCTTTGCAGTTCCGATCCGAAAAAGACCGCTCTGAATCCGGCCGTGTATGCCGTCCGGAGCTAATCCTGCATTAGGTGAAAGCAGCTCGAAATTCTAAGCTTAGTATAACATAATCAAAATTCTGCTGTCAATGAGATATTTAAAAAATTTCATATATATAAAATATTTTTCATTATTATAAAAGCTTTATGCGTCTGCTATTTATAATTCGGCGTGATAAGGCCGCCAGAGTGAGGTTCTGTTGGATATAGAAGTCCGCACGGGCGGCCCTTTCACGACATGACTTTCCCCTACCCCCGAAACGACACCTCCGTATCCGCCAAAAACGCCCTTATCGACGGATGCGACGGATTCAGCAGAATCTCCTTCGGCGTTCCCTCCGCGATCTGCCTCCCTTTCTCCATGAAATGCACCCTATCGCAGACCCGCTTCAGATGCACAAGCTGATGGCTGATCGTCAGCCATGTGATCGGCCGCTTCCTCTGCTGTTCCAGCATCAGCTCTTCAAACAGCTTCGTGCTGTCCGGATCCAGATTGGAGAGCGTCTCATCCACAATCACCAGCTTCGGCCCGAATATCAAAGCGCGGATAAACGAAAGCTTCTGCTGCTCCCCGCTGCTTAAGCTCCTGGCATACTGGCGCTTCTTATCCTTTAACCCGCACCGCTCCAGCCATGCGTCCGTCTCCTCCTTATCCGGCCGCATTCCCCGCAGCTTCAGGGGAAGGATCAGGTTTTCATACACCGTATCGTGCAGAAGATACGGCTTCTGGCTTGTCATGGTAATGTCGCGCGGCGTCAGCCCTTCCAAATCCATCATCCCCTCATCCGGCGTGAGGATCCCGGTCAGGAGTTTGGAGAGCGTTGTCTTGCCGCAGCCATTCGGGCCGGCCAGACCGTGGATCAGCCCGCTCTCCAGGTTCATCTCCTCTATCCAAAGCTCAAAGGTTCCCATCCGCTTTTTCAGATTAGAGATTCTCATCGCCCTGCTCCTCCCTCCTGAAATGGTCGGCCAGCGTCTGTACAGCAAACGCCATTATCATCAGAAGCACGCCCAGGAACACGCCCTCATAATAATCCCCGGCCCCCTTGAGGGTTGAAATCGCGGTCGTCATGGTGCGCGTGTGATTCTTAATATTGCCTCCCACCAGAAACACGGCCCCCACCTCGCTGATCGAGCGGCCGTAGCCTGACACCACGGCAAAATACATCTCATGCTTCATTTCCTTTAACAGAAGCCACCCCGTCTGCCGGCGGTCCGCCCCCATCAGCCGCGCAAACGCCCGGATCGCCGGAGCCGTGCGCACCGCGTAGGAATAGACCATCCCGCATACAATGGGCGTGATGATTAAAACCTGCGCAAACACCATGCCTTTGATGGTAAACACCCACCGCAGGCTCCCGAGCGGCCCCCGCTTTCTGAGGAGCATATAGGCCAGAAGCCCGATCACCACCGGAGGGGCCCCCATCAGCGTGCGGTTGAGGCGGATCACCAGCCGTTTCCCGGGAAATTCCCGCCTTTCCAGCAAAAATCCGAGCGAAATCCCAAACGCAGACGCGATCATCGTGGACCAAACCGACATGATGAGCGTGACCCGGATCGAATCCATCACGCCCACTGTGCCAAAAAATTCTGAAAATACCTGTTTCAACTCAACCCGCTCCCTTAAAAAAGGCCGAAACCGCGCAGCGCCACCGCCCGCCCCGGTTTCGGCCTTGCTGGCCTTAAGGCAGCGCGGATATCCTCCGCCGCCTTTTTCTGTCTTTCTACTGCTGATCCGCGTTGGGGAAGAATAACGGCTCGCCGTACTCCTCAACGCCGAACTTGCCAATCAGCTCCTGAACCTCAGGAGAGCAGATCCATTCAATAAAGGTATTTGCCGCCTCATTGTTCAAATCCGGGTATTTCTCCGGATTCACGGCAATCACGCCGTACTGGTTCAAAAGGTTGGCGTCGCCCTCACAGATGATGTCCATATCCGGGTAATCCGCCTTTTTCGCGAGCCAGGTTCCGCGGTCTGTCAGGCAGTAGCCGCCCTTCTCATCCGTCATATTGATCGTATCGCCCATGCCGGCCCCGGCTGACACATAATTCGGATTGCTCTCATAATCTGTAATCCCCAGCTTGTCCCAGATCCCGGTCTCCTTATTGTGCGTGCCGGAATTATCGCCGCGCGATACAAATGTCAGCTCCTCGTCCTTTACCTGCTTAAATACAGACTCAATATCGTCCGTCACCGCAACCGGACCGTCCTTGGGCCCAATGATAATGAAGTCATTGTACATCACCTGGAAGCGCTCCACGCCGAAGCCGCTGGCCACAAACTCCTCTTCCTTGGCCTTGGAGTGAACCAGCACAATATCAACCTCGCCGTCCATGCCCTTTTGGATCGCATCGCCCGTCCCCACAGCCGTCCACTGCAGATCAATGCCCGTCTCCTCCAGAAACAGCGGCTGAAGGTAATCAAGAAGCCCCGTATTATCCGTGCTGGTCGTGGTAGCCATCATCAGCACGCCCTGCGCGCTCTTTTCCTGCTCCTCACTCTCAGCCTCTCCGGTTTCTGCAGCCGTCTCCTCCTCTGTCGGGGCCGCCGCCTCCACCTCAGCCGCGGTCTCTGCCGCCTCCGTTTCAGCCGGCTTGTCCGCAGAGCCTGAGCAGGCCGCCATCGATACCGCCGCCGCGGCCGCCGCCGCAAACACCTTCCATCTGCTTGATTTTCTCATCGTATCTCTCTCCCTTGAATATTATTTCCGAAGAAAACGCCGCACCGGAACAAAAATCGTGCGGCAACTCTTCCCGGGAGCGCCCGAAGATGCGCTGAAATTTCCATTCAGACGCGCTCCGGCACAGGCGGAAGCATTCAAGCCTTTTCATAGCACAATTTCTTTCCAATGCATTTCTTTCCAAATGCGGGAGGCGGGCGGGTTTCCCCATCCACCCATTGGCTGCCCGCCATGCAGCATGATTTCACTGTTTCAGGCGCAGCAGCTCGAAATTTACTGTTTTTTTCAGATTACAGAAATCAGTATAGCACAGGTGAAATCGCTCTGTCAATATGAGACAAAAAGAAGAACCTTGCGGCTGTCACGCATTCGTAACGGTTCAGATAACCCTGAACTGTTACCTGCATTTATTGAAATATTTATGAACATCCGCACGGCCGGCGCAAAAACAATGCATGCGCGCCGTGTCACCGAAAATTGATGACCCACCGGCTCTCTGCCTGATAATAAATAAGCCATGCCCTGATCCCGCGCCCATGCAGCGCCAGCGTGCAGTCATATTCGATGGAAGGAACCCCGGCATACGTCTTTTTCTCCTGAGAATGCACGATAATCTCCCGGATGGTCTGGATCTCCCCGTCCTCATCCTGTATTTTCAGCATCAGAGGCGTGGCCTTTCCGGTGCTGGTAAACCAGCATTCACATGCAATCTCCCGCTGGATTCCCCTGACGCCGCCCGCGTCCGCCCCGCGGGAATTCATGCCAATCCCAAATGCCATTGCCATCCCCTCTTTCCCAAAGATGTACTCACAGTTACGCCTCTCACGGTTCGGTCTTTATGTCGATTTGTTGGTCTAAAAATACGGCCCGCCGCACCGCGCCGGCCCCGAACCGCCCTCTTATCTCATCGACAGCCCTGTCCATCCTCGAAAGCTTCTCATCATTTACATCGTCAAACATCCGTAACTGCCTGTAATTCTCCCGGCTCACCCGGCCTGTATGCACGCCCAGGTGACGGACCGGCCGGCCGTTCCACAATTCCAGGAACAGTCCGCACGCCGCCTCATAGATCTCCATGGTCCGATCCGTCGGGCCGCACAGCGTTCTCTGGTGGGAGGCATAGGAAAAATCCGCATACCGGATCCCCACGGACACCACCCCGATCTGCACCCCGTCCGCCCGCAGACGGCCTGCAACCGTCTCGGAAAGAGCCAAAAGCGTCTGCTTCGCCGTCTGCGCGTCCATCACATCATACGGCGTCGTGGCGCTGTTCCCGTATCCCTTATTCCCGCCGGACGGCGCGCCAACGGACAGGCCCGCGCCCGCATCCGCCGGCGCACCCGGTTTTATTGTGTACGAACCGCCGGATGCCGCCACCGGCGAGGGATCGATGCCATTGGCAAAGCCCCATATCACCTCCCCATGCTTTTTCAGCACGCGTTTAAGCCACGCCGGATCGCAGGCCGCAAGCTCCCCGATGGTTCTGATACCCATGGAAAGAAGCTTTCCCTCCGTGGCCCGCCCCACAAAGAACAGCTCTGATACCGGAAGCGGCCACATCTTCTCCGGAATCTCCTCCGGATACAGCGTATGTACCTGATCCGGCTTCCTGAAATCTGACGCCATCTTTGCCAGAAGCTTATTGGCCGATACGCCCACATTGACCGTAAATCCCAGCTCCTCCCGGATGCGGTCCCGGATCTGCGCCGCCGCCTCCTCGGGCGTCCCGAACAAATGGCAGCTCGCGCTCATGTCAATGTACGCCTCGTCAATGCTGTACGGCTCGACCGCATCCGAATAATCCCGCAGAATATCCATAAATGCAGCCGAACATTTCTCATACAGGCCATAATCCGGCGGCACGATCACCAGATCCGGGCATTTCCTTCTCGCCTCCAGAAGCGTCTCGCCTGTTTTGATCCCATACCGCTTTGCCGGGATCGACTTCGCCAGGATAATCCCGCGCCGCGCAGACACATCCCCGCCCACGGCAGACGCAATCGTTCGCAAATCCACCTTCTCCCCCCTGTGGGCCAGCCGGTAAACCGCCTCCCACGAGAGATAGGCTGCGTTCACGTCAATATGAAAGATGATTCGTTTCAAACGTACGTTCACCTCCTTGGGTTCCATTTTAGCAAACATACGTTTCTATTTCAAGCGGTAATTTATGGAATACATACCGTCCCCGGCCGCCCCGGAGCGTGTCAGAATCGTCAGAAGCAGGCCCTAAAACAGGCTGAGCTGCTCATAATCTGATTCACGTTCCAGCAGGCAGGGCATTTTGCCAAGAATCTCCTTCACCCCTGCGTCATCCAGCACCCATTTCGCCGCCTCGTCCCACTCCAGGATCAGGGGCATACGTTCATGCACCGGCTTCATGGATCCATTGGCCGCTGTTGTGAGTATCACAAAATGCGCCCCGTCCTCATACTGCCTGCTGCACCCCGCCATCAAAAGAAGCGGGCAGCCCTTTTTGTAAAACCGGCTTTTCTCCCTCCTGGAATTCCACTCATAAAACCCCGCCGCGGGAACCGCTATCCGCCTGTGCATGATGCTGTCGCGAAACAATGGCTTTTCCATCGCAGATTCGCTTCTCGCATTAAAAATCACCCGCTTCCCCTGAAAGCCCGGAAATCCCCAGCGCTGCCATCCGCAGCGCACCGCGCCTCCCTCTCCCCAAAGAACCGGCGCCGCCTCAGACGGATGCACGTCGCCGGCGGCCATCCGGCCCACTGCCGCCATAGACCCGCGCCTTATTTTTCCCTGCAGCCCGCGAAGCAGCGCTTCCATCGCCCTTGCTGTCTCATCATCTACATAGTATCTGCCGCACATACATTTCTCCCTGAAATTTTTAATATCCGCTTTATGTCCGCCCCTGTGTGCTGTTTTCCATGCCTCTCTGCCTGCATTGTACGATTACGGCATGGGTATGTCAAGCCCGGCTCTCTTTACGCCGAAATTGAATCCGCTGGTACAGTTCGATATGTTCTGTAAGTTATTTCTGAACAGTTCCTTATTGAAACAAATTTTTTTATTCAGATGCACTACTGTAGTGTCTGGTTTATATTTAGCATAATTATTATGAATAATAGTACATATACTTTATCGGTAAATAAGGAAATCCGTTTAGCTAAATATAATCAAGATATTACACTGCTATATGCAGTTTTACAAAAAATAGCAGAAAAAGAGAGAAAGAATCTTGCAGTTTAGATTATCTTTCTTCATGACAATAGAAAATCTGCGAAGCATGTTTTTTATTGTATGCAGGGAGGTAAGAAGGTAGAATGGCCGAAAAAACCTGGAAAAAGAAATTTATTGCTGATAACAGGCTGCGCGGTCTAAAACAGAACCGTACTTTCTAAATACCCAAAAAAGGGACATCCGGGCATTTTCGTTTCAGATATCCCTTTTATGGCGCTTAGAAACTATAAACTACTGAGCCCCGCCCGCCGATCCGCCGGTTTGTGCCTCATCTCCTGTCTCTGCCGCCGCCTGTGCTGCTCCCTCTGCCGCCGCTTGTGCTTCCGCCTCTGCCGCCGCTTGTGCTGCTGCCTCTGCCGCCGCTTGTGCTTCCGCCTCTGCCGCCGCCTGTGCTGCTGCCTCTGCCGCCGCTTGTGCTTCCGCCTCTGCTGCTGCCTGTGCTTCCGCCTCTGCCTGAATCTCTGCGATAGCCGCCTCGCCTCTGATCAGCGTAACCGTGAGGTTTCCCTCCTGCGCTGATGCCTGGATCAGAAGAGGTTCCTGATAGGGATTCACAAATTTGAGATCCTTATGCCCTTCGGAGATCGTCGCGTCCAGCCCCACAGGCAGGTAGGACACCGGGGAAGAATGCGGGTGGCGTTCCGACGCCGGGAGCATAGCGTGGCACATCGCCGCATACAGGGTTGAGGATACCTGGCAGATGCCGCCGCCATACTCCTGGCCGCCGATTGCCGGAGCCAGTACATAGCCGTTTTCCGGCCTCCTCGGCTGCACGGCATTGCTGAACGAGAACTGTCCGCCCGGCTGCAGCACTGTGCCGTTGATCCTCTGCGCCGCCAGGCATACGTTGACCGCCCTGGGGATGGCGCTGTTATAATTGGTCGTATATGTACCGATCCGGCCGTTTTCGTTTCCCTGCGGCTGGCAGATACGCCCTTCTGCCTTTCCGGCAGTCATATAATGCCTGTAATACGCGGCGATATCCGTTTTACACTGATTCACCAAATCCGGATTGTAGAACACATAGGCTCTCACGTCAAATTCTTCATTTCCGGGACGGCACTCGCGCATGCCGCTCGACATGAAATGGGAAAACAGAGCCTGCGGATCATTTCCGATCGCAGCCTGCAGATCCGGATTCTGGTTATAATAATACTCTGCGTCAAACACGGCCTGCCATGCTTCCGCCGTCTCGTCTGCCGCGCTGGCAAACGGGGAGACAAAGCTGAGCAGCAAGGCGGCGCCAATCACGGACAGAAGCCTTTTGCCCCCGGAAACAAAGCGGCAAAGACGGGATAAACGGGCTGCTATGGGGGTGTGGTAAAGCATGGGGTTCATATCATTCATTCCTTTGCATGTTTCTATTCATTTCTTTTGTGGTACTGATCTGTTCCCCATTGTACCTCGGTATGGCAAAATCTGTCAAGTAATTTTGAACTTTTTATTACGATTTTATTACAGTTGTTGTAACGGTTCAGACAACAATGTCAGTTAGTTAAGCGGACGATTGCGGGATGTTGTTTATCGTGGGGAGGCCGCCGTGGCCAGCTCCTGTATCCAACGGAACCCCGCTCCCGCTCGGAGAAAAGCGCAGCGGGCGCTTAGCGAGGTCTTTTCGAGCTTAGCGTCCGCTGCGCTTTTCTCCGAGCGGGAGCGGGGTTCCGTTGGGTTTGGAATCGGACTTTGGCGGCCCTCTCACGACAGACAACGCCCTGCAACCGTTCATTTCGCTTAATTAACTGACATTGGTTCAGACAACCTGAATCAATGGCTGGGGCGTGGACAGTAACCTACAGTTTCAGCAGCAGTTCAGATAAGGCGGGCATACGCATCCGGCGCATCAGCCGCCCCCGTGTTTTCCTGATCCCCCCTTAACCGCCTCCATTCCCGCGGTTCTTATAGTACAGATACCACAGCCCCTTGAGCAGCAGATCCGGATCACAGACAATCTCCCGGCGGCAGTGCGGGACGATCCGCTTTGCCGCGCCGCCGGTCGCGATGGCAGTCACCTTCTCATGAAGCTCTTCCTCGATCCGCTCAATCAGGCCGTCGATCATGGCCGCATTTCCGTACACCAGCCCGCTCTGCATGCTCTCAACGGTATTTTTCCCGATCAGGTGCTTCGGCCGCTCAAAGCGGATATGGGGGAGCTGGGCCGCCCGCTCGGACAGCGCCTCCTGGGAAATACCGATGCCCGGCATGATCAGCGTCCCTAAGTAAGCGCGCTTCCTATCAATCACCGAGCAGGTCGTGGCTGTGCCCAGGTCAAAGACCGCCGCCGGCCCCGGGTATTCCTCAGCCGCCGCCACGGCGTCCACCACCAGATCCGAGCCGAGGCTGGCCGGGTGATCCGTGGCGATGCGGATCCCAGTCTTGATGCCCTGGCCTACCACCAGGGGCTTCACCCCGGTCAGCATGGCCATGCCCTCCCGCACCAGATCCGTTAAATCCGGGACCACAGAGGAAATGATCACGCCGTCCGCCCCCTCTGCACGGACATGGTAGATATCCAGAAGCGTCCGGACCGCCACCATGAACTCCTCCTTTGTACACCTGCGATCCGTGCGGATCCGCCCCTGGAAGGAAATCTTCTTCTCCTCATCCATAAGCCCGATCACCAGATTCGAGTTTCCGATATCAACCGCAAAGATCATCGGCGTTTTCCTCCTTCCCGGCGTCCTGTCCCTCTTTGGGAAAAGCGCCGCTTCTGCGGACGCCCGGACAGGAGAAGTCGGTTCCGCTGCCGCCCGCGCCGTTTTTTTGCTCCCAGATCGCCCGCAGCTCATCCAGCAGGCGGTCCGCCGCGCCGTCCTTTGAAAGCAGGGGCAGATCCGTCACGCTGTCGCGGCCAATCAGCACCAGATGGTTCGTATCTGTGCCGAACCCCGCCCCCTCTTCCCGCAGGCAGTTGGCGGCTATGAGATCCGCCCTCTTTTTTATGAGCTTTTCCCTGGAATGCTCCAGCAATGCTTCCGTTTCCATGGAAAAGCCGCACAGCGCCTGCCCGGGCTTTACCCGCTCCCCGAGCCAGGCCAGGATATCGCGGGTGCGGCCAAGCTCCAGCGTCATCGCGCCGCCCTGCTTTTTGATCTTCTCGTCCCGGATCGCAAGCGGGGCATAGTCCGCCACCGCCGCGGCCTTGATGATCAGATCCTGGTCCTCAAAGCGCTCCCGCACGGCCTCAAACATCTCCTCCGCGCGGTTCACGGAAACCACGCGCACAAAGGGCGGCGGCGCAAGGCTTACCGGCCCGGTGACGAGCGTAACGTCCGCCCCGCGGAGCATGGCCCGCCTGGCAATGGCGTAGCCCATCTTCCCGGTCGAATGGTTCGTGATAAAGCGCACCGGGTCAAGCGGCTCCCTCGTGGGCCCTGCTGTCACAAGCACGCGCATCCCGGACAGATCCTTTTTGCATGCGATCTCTCTCAAAATATAGCTGAGCAGCACATCCTCGGACGCCAGCTTTCCGGTCCCCACATCGCCGCAGGCCAGATAGCCGCTCTCCGGGGGGATAATAATCTTCCCGTACTCCCGAAGGCGCGCCAGATTATCCTGAACCACCGGCTGATTGTACATACGCACATTCATGGCCGGGGCCACGAGCACCGGCCCGCTCATGGCCAGCGCCGTGGTGCTCAGCATGTCGTCCGCCAGCCCCCAGGCCAGCTTGGCGATGCTGTTTGCCGAGGCCGGGGCCACGAGCAGCACATCGGCCCTCTGCGCCAGGGATACGTGCGCGATATGGAACTGGAAATTGCGGTCAAATGTATCCACCAGGCATTTGTTGCCGGTCAGGCTCTCAAATGTGGTGGGATGGATAAAATTCAGGGCGTTCTCCGTCATAATGACATGCACATCCGCGCGCAGCTTCACCAGACGGCTGGCCAGGCCCGCGATCTTATAGGCCGCAATGCTGCCCGTCACTCCCAGAACAACCGTTTTCCCGCTCAGCATGCCGTCCCCTCCATATCAGCCAGGCGGCCGTGCTTCTCATACGAAGTCACCCGCGCTATACGGTTTTCCCCGTCCACAAATACCACCTTCGGCGCGTGGCTGTCCGCCTCTGCCGGCGTCATCCCCGCATAGGACATGATGATAATCTTATCCCCCACCTGAACCATGCGGGCCGCCGCGCCGTTTAAGCAGATCAGGCCGCTGCCCTTCTCCCCTGCAATCACATACGTCTCAAAGCGCTGCCCATTGTCAATATCCACAATCTGCACCTGCTCATACTCCCGGATCTCTGCCGCCTCCATCAGGGCTTCATCTACGGTAATGCTGCCCACATAATCCAGCCTGGCCTCTGACACCGTAGCCCTGTGAATCTTTCCTTTCAACATTGTAATATTCATTTCAATCGCTCCTGTCCTTCTCCCAGCGCCTGTGCGCGTCAATAACCGCTCCGTTTACAACGCCGGCTCCCATATGAAATTGTCAATCAGCCTTGTCTTCCCGATAAATACGGCAACCGCCGCGAGTACCGGGCAGTCCAGGCGGTGATGAACCGCAATGCTGTCCCATTTGACCATTTCCACATAGTCGATCCGCGCCAGGGGCTCTGCTGAAAGGATCCCGCGCATCGCCTCCAGGATCTTCTCCCCGTCCTGCTCGCCGCCCTCTGCCATAGCCTTTCCGGCCGCGACGGCCCGGCTCAGCGACAGGGCGGCCTTCCTCTCCTCCTCTGACAGATACGTATTGCGCGACGATTTGGCCAGGCCGTCCGCCTCGCGCACGATCGGGCAGCCCACGATCTCCAGATCCATATTTAAATCCCGGACCATCCGGCGGATCACCGCGAGCTGCTGGGCGTCTTTTTCACCAAAATACGCGCGATCCGGGGCCACAATATGAAACAGCTTGCTCACCACGGTACACACGCCCTTAAAATGCGTGGGGCGGCTCTTTCCGCACAGCTCTGCTGACACGTCCTGCATATCCACATAGGTGGAAAAATCCTCCGCGTACATCTCCGACGCCTTTGGCGCAAAGACCATCGCCGCGCCGGCTTCCCGGCAGAGCGCGCAGTCCGCCTCCAGATCTCTCGGATAACTCTCCAGATCCTCTGCGGGGCCAAACTGGATGGGATTTACAAACACACTCACCACCGTCCGGTCATTCTCCCTGACCGACCGGTCGATGAGGCTTTTGTGGCCCTCATGCAGGTATCCCATGGTGGGAACCAGCCCCACGCGAAGCCCCTCCTTTCTCCAGACCGCGGCCTGCGCGCGCGCGCCTTTTACGGTTTCTTCTATAATAAAAGCTTTTGTCTTTCCTTCCTTCATGTCCTGTCCCTGCCCTTTCCCGGATCATCAATACAATTTCTCAATCACTTCATCCGCTATCTGGTAGCCATGCTCCGGCCCCGGAAAGGTTCCCTGGCCCACGTCCTCTATGTAGGATGCAAAGGCGGCCTTCATGGCCTCCCCCACCTCGCCGTAACGCCTGACAAATTTGGGGGTAAAGTCCGAAAACATGCCCAGCATATCCTGATACACCAGAATCTGGCCGTCGCAGCCGGCCCCGGCCCCGATCCCAATCGTGGGAACCGACACGGCCTCTGTGATAAGGCCGGCCAGGGCGGACGGCACGCACTCCAGGACAATGGCAAACACGCCGGCCTCATCCAGCGCCTTTGCGTCCTCCAAAAGCTTTCTGGCCGCCGCCTCGTCCTTTCCCTGCACCTTATAGCCGCCCAGCGCATGGATCGCCTGCGGCGTCAGTCCCAGATGGCCCATGACCGGGATCCCTGCCTGGACAATCGCCCGTATCTGGGGAACCATCTCCCGGCCGCCCTCCAGCTTTACCGCATGGGCGCGCCCCTCCTTCATCAGCCTTCCCGCATTCACCACCGCGTCATACGCCGACGTCTGGTACGACAGAAACGGCATATCCACTACCAGAAGCGCGTTTTTTACCCCTCTCGATACGGCCGCGCCGTGATGGATCATGTCCTCCATGGTCACCGAAACCGTGTCCCCATAGCCAAGGATCACATTTCCCAGCGAATCCCCCACCAGAATCCCGTGAATCCCCGCCTCGTCCATCAGCCTCGCGGTCGAATAATCATAAGCGGTCAGCATGGAGAGCTTCCTGCCCTCTGTTTTAGCTTTTTTAAATGTAGCGACTGTGTGTTTCATTCTCTTCTCCATTCTTCCTCTAATAATCGTGATAACGGTTCATAATCCCGCTGCGGATGCTTCCGTTTCGCTATTTCAACCAGAACGCCGGATAAACCCCGGTACAAATCCCGCTCAGGCCCACAAAGCGCGCCCAGATGCTTTTCGATTGTGCCCAGATCCGCCCGTTCCACCGGCCCTGTCAGGGCCTTTAGCGGCCCTTTCTGCGCCACGGACAGGCAGTTTCCGGTAAACAAAGGGCCGAGCGCCTGTTCGCCGCTCTCCCTGTCAAACCCGCACTCCATAAGAAGACGGACCCCCATCTCATAGAGCCCGGCCGCCAGATTGCTGGCAAAGACAGCCGCGCAGTGGTAGAGAATCTTCTGTTCCGGCTTTAAAATCCGCACCGGATTGCCCAGCCCTTCCAGAAAATCCCGCCAGAACGCAAGATACTTCTCCGGCCCTTCAATTGTGAAATATGCTTTGGAAAGCTCCTGATACGATTGCAGCCTGCTGCTGACTGCAAACAAAGGATGGATAGAATAACCAAACGCTCCCGTCTGGCCGATCTCAGAAAATACGGCGGATGTCATCGCGCCGCTGCAGTGACAAATCAACTTGCCTGTCAGTGAATACCGCTTTAAAGAATCCCATACCTCCCCGATGGCCCCGTCCGGGACCGTCAGAAATAAGGCGTCACTCGACTGCGTTATCTCTTTAAGCGTCTCGTAATACCTTGTATGCGTAAAAATGGATGCCTGTCTGGCCGACTCCATACTTCTGCTGTAGAATCCGGATACACACACGTTGCGTTCCGACATGTACTTTCCCAGAGTAAAGCCAACTTTCCCTGCACCTACAAATCCGATCCTCATCCTGTCACCCTCCTTCCAGGCGACGCCCTCATGAAATCCTACTCATAAGCGATATAAGTTTCACCGGAGACCCTTGCGGAAATCGAATGGATCTGCTAACAAGTTTTTGGTTTGTCCTGGTATAGTTTCCTGAGGAATACTATCCGGGGGTTATTATACCACAGGAGGCGGGGGGATGGCAATGGGGAAATCTTGCGGAAGGGGGGTGTGAAGGGGGAGCGGGAAAAAGCGAGGGAGCGGGAGGGGCCGCCAGGGGAAGTTTTGATATCCGACAGAAAAACGCTTCCATCAGCTTTCTCAGGCACTTGACAAGTGAACTTATTTGTAATATGCTTCGTACTAACAGAGGGTGTCCTTGCTAAACGGATGGAGGACCGAAAGCCTTAAGTAAGTTACTCTGCAAAATGATTGCTGATTTATCGCCAGAAAGGAGCATGATTAATGTCTGATGCGCCAGCTTACGCAAGTACGTACACGGAAGATGATTATTACAGCCTGCCGGAGAATATCAGAGCCGAATTGATAAACGGCCAAATCTATTATATGTCAGCTCCCAGCAGAATGCACCAGGAAATACTTGGCTTTATATTTAAAAAAATTGCCTATTATATTGACGAGAAGAGAGGAGACTGCAAAGTCTACCCGGCTCCGTTTGCTGTTAAGCTTTTTGAAGATAACTCTAAGACCGTGGTGGAACCGGATATCAGCGTGATCTGCGATTTAGACAAACTGACTGACAGGGGCTGCACAGGAGCGCCGGACTGGATAATAGAAATCGTTTCTCCGGCAAACTCCAGCCATGACTATGTTTACAAGCTGAACCTTTACATGAACGCCGGAGTAAAAGAATACTGGATCGTGAATCCGATAGATCAATCGGTGTATGTGTATGTTCTGGAAAAAGAAAAATTCAAGGCCAAGCCCTACACCTTCCGGGACAAAATAAAGCCTGGCATCTATGATGATATGTGGATTGACTTTACAGAGCTTAAGCTGTAGTCTGCTGCTAAGCCTTCCGGACGGGTCCGGGAGGCGCGAAAAATATCAGCAAACAGAAATTTCGAGGCAGCCGGAAAGGCGTAGTAAACAGAGCTTTTTGCTTACTCTGAAATTTAGTATAACATACCGCCGTATCCCTTTTGATGCCTACCTGCTCTCGCTTTTGATGAATAAAAAACGTTTTATTCTTCTCCCAATCTTCTGAGTATCTTTGCAGGTATACCCCCATACAATGTATCAGCCTCACAATCTTCAGTTACAACTGCTCCGGCTGCCACTACACTCCCATGTTTTATTTTTACACCTGGAAGCACTATTACGCCAGCTCCAATCCAGCACCCATCCTCTATTATAATTGATGCTTTTTTCCTTTCTCCAGCTCTTTTTATTGAATCCCCTATCTCATGACTCCCTGTTATAAAAATAGATTTAGGGCCAATCCGTACATTCGACCCAATAATGATTCCTGCTGTTAAATCAAAAAAATTTCCATAATTTATAAAAGTGCTTTCTCCAACTGACAAGTTAGAACCACCCAAAAAACATTTCGGCGAAATTTGGTACGTCTTTATTCGATTCCCAAATCCTCTATAAACAACTGTTCTAACAAATCGGGGACAAACATAGCTTCCAGCAATCCCATTTATAAATATATCGCGTAAAATATACCCCCCCCCGGATAATATTTTATATATCCATACCAATATTCTTTTAAACATCTACGCTTTTTCCTTTCTTAAAATCGTTTTTCCCCACTAAATCTAATAGCACTCTATTTTTAAATAACCAAAGAATTACTACATAAGCCAGCACTCCAACACATACTGACATTATAACGGAACTATATAGACTTTTATTCCAATATAGCACAATCTGACAGCAAATTCCCATTATAAATCCCGCAACCATTACGCTGATTATGCTGCGTTTTGAGCATCTTAGTCTGACCGTGCCCTTTGTAAATATGAGTGTCATAAATAAAACAACTGCCTCGGCCAGTAACGTAGTAAATGCAGCGCCATTATATGAATAATTTGGAATAGCAAAAAAATTCGCGCTAATATTTATAACTGCCCCGGCAATCGTAACATATAGAAACAACCTCTCTTTCCTCATTAAAATGAGCATTGAACTTGATATAAAAAATGCCGGTATTGCAAAAAGCATTGCAATACTCAACATTACAAGCGCTGTACTGCCTTTTACATATGCCTCTCCCCCGATAATTATTATAAGCTTCCTGCTCAATATCGCTATTCCTAAAGCAATTGGCACAAGCAATGTTATAAGATACTCAAAGCCAATACTTAATAATTCTGTATATTTTTTTAGATCCTGGTTTCCTATGTAGGATGCCAATCTCGGTGTAATTGCTACAATAAAAGCACTGACTAATTGCTTCGCCATGGTATATATTTTTCCGACAAGGCTATATATTCCCACCGCACTATTATCTTGAACGAACCCAAGGATTGTAATATCAGAATTGATATAAATTGTAGTTGCAATTGTATTAGCAAATAAAACCAAAACCGGCGCTATATGATCCTTTATTTTCCTTACCTTTACCAGCTTTATATGTACAAACTTTTTACAATATAGCATGTTTAATACATTAGGCCCTGCTGTAGCAAATAAATTAATATACGCGTATATAAGATAATCTTCTGGCTCCTTAACAAAAACAAGCATTAATAACACTGCAATGCACTGAAATATCACAAATCTCAGAGTAATATACAAAAACTCTTCATAAACTGTATTCACCCAGTCAGTGCCAATGGTAGTAAACAATATTGATAATCCCTGAATAAATAAAAGAGATCTCATATTAAATAACTTCACATTCCACATTATTGTCACGAAAAACAGTATATATGATATAGAAGTAGATAATATATTTATCGTAAAAATCTGGCATGCAAAATTATTAAATTCCTTCTTATTCTCCCGAATCGCGCATCCTTCCCTGATCGCATATGTCGAAATACCAAGTGAAGCAATTAAAGAAAAATAACTGACTATTGAACTTCCAAAACTAATCATCCCATACTTTTCCTGTAATAGCGTTCTGGAGGCATACGGCACTGTAACTAATGGAAAAATCAATATACATAATTGTTTTACTATATTAAGAAAAATATTTGTATGCAAAGATTTATTCTGCATGATACATTCACCATTTTCAATTGTAACAGCTCAGATAATCTATGAACGGTTACTTCAATTTATTTTTGTTTTTTATGATCTTCTAATCTTATATCTCCATTAGCATATACAAATTCAAAAAATGCTATCATAAATCCAAAAAGCATATTCCTCCCCTGATCCGTAATAATAAGTGTCCCGGATGTAACTATTAAATACACACTAAATGAGCACAGTATTAATGACATTGCGTGGCTTACAGCCTTTCTTTTTTTAATGGATATATATATTATCCTCAATAATGGTATTAAATAAAAAACAATTGAAAAAAGCCCGCATCTTCCCAATAATCCAATAAAACCTACATCCGTATAATCTGCAATACCTTCCTTTCCACGGACAACATACTCATAATATTCTAACTCAGCAAAGCCGTTTCCTAAAATAGGATGTTCTTTAAAACAATTCATATAATAGTTTAATTCGTAAACTCTGTTTAAATAACTTTTAGTCTGTCTGTATTCACTTCCAAACAACTGTCTGGCAAATATGTAAACTAAATCTGTACCTATGACAAAAAGCGCTATCCAAATGATTAGAAAACAACTGATTATACGAATTTTTTTATTTCTTATACTGCCATAAACAATCACCATCAGACATGCCAATATCGTTAAAATATATCCTTTTGTCTGTTGTACAAATAGCAATGCAGTTACACCAACTATAACATATATTAAATTCCAAAATTTTCGCTTTGGTGCTGAAAACAGCAACGATAAATTATATACGACAAATAAATTTCCAAACAAGCCTAATGACAATTGTACGGAATTATTGCGTATGGACATACCAGAAACAAAATAATCATCAAAAGCGAAAAGAAACGGCGCTCCAAGACGATAGCATAAACACTGAATTATAATTATACAGTTCCAGATAAATGTCACAACATTTATAAAATTCAACGTTTTATAAATATTGTCTTCAAAGGACCCGATAAACAATACGGCTGATATGGGCGCAAAAAACATTGAAACTGTAAATCTGATGTCAATAAATGATTGAAGAGGATATCTCTTTAAATCTATGATTGTATAAACAAATAAGCAGACAAATAATATCATCAAATATCTTAACACCCATTGATACTTTTTTCTATATGTAGTAACAAAGGGCAATACTAATAAAATTGAATAAAGATTAACAACAAGAGGCAGGCCATATTTCGCATTTCCAAAGCCTCTCAGCAAATCCGGAAAATGAACCAAATAAAACAAATGATAAGCCAGCAAAACAACGGCGCATGCCGAAAATCTGTAAAATATTGAATTTACTTTCACCAAATACCGGTTTCTTCTATCTTGCATGTTTAAATCAACCTTCTTCTGCTTTTTCCAAAATCTTGTTTAAATGCATCTATTATACCCCAGAAACCATACTTTTTATATGTCGATGGCCTTCTTCCCAGCCATGCCTTTAGAATCTCAATAAAATTAATATAATATGCCCAAAAAATATATATCTTATTTAAGTTCTTCTGTGCAAAAAGTATTCTGTTTCGGAAAACATAATAGGTAATAAGCGGAGACATTTCCCTCCCGGTGGATGCGCTGACTTTATGCCAGAGGACAGCGCTTGGAATATACTGTATTTTAATATTATTGTTTAATAACCGATAGGAAAAATCTGTATCTTCACAATACATAAAATAATCTTCGTCCAAAAGTCCAACTTTATCAAATATATTTCGATTGATTAATAAGCAGCATCCTGGAGCATATGTAACACTATTAGCCTGATCAAAATTCCCCCTGTCCGCCTGCCCCAGACCCCTGTGCCTTCCTTTTAAACTTTTAAAATCAAGATCTCCCCCTGCGTACCATAAAGTCGGAGCTGTTTTCTCTCCATTCATATAATAAATTTTAGGAGCTGTAACTGTATTTTCATCCGCATTAGACAAAAGCTCGCCAATCATCCGTTTATCAACAATTGTATCATTATTTAATAGAAGTATATATTCCGCCATTTTTTCTATTGCATATTGAATTCCAAGATTATTTCCATATGCAAATCCCTGGTTCTGATCTGCCTGTATGAAATGAATGCCATCTATATCCTTTAGTTGTTCACCTGAGCTGTCCGGAGAAGCATTATCAATAACGATAATAAGGTAATTCGTATAGAATGACTTTCTTATGCTTTCAATACACTCTGCTGTCAGAAGGTAATTACAGTAATTCACTAGTATGATTGCTATTTTTTTATTTTTCATATCATATTTAAACCTCTTTTCAACGCAATAAGCCTATATTATAAATCCTTCATTGCAATAAATATTTTTCAAACATTTTAAAAGACATTTCATAGTCCAGTTCTTTTTCAACAAAACGTTTCGCGTTTGAACTCAGTTCAGTAAATAATCGGGGATTATTTTCTAATTTTTCTATAGCTTCCATATAATCTTTCGGTTCTTTGCAATAAATATAATCCTTCCCGGCTTTTGCATTGATGCCTTCAATTCCAATCTCATTTGTCAGCACTGGAATCCCTGATGAAAGAGCCTCTAAAACCTTAATTTTTATTCCTGCTCCCAATATAATGGGAGCTACAAAACAAAAAGACTCTTTAAAATACGGCCTAATATCATCGACATATCCTACAATATGTATTCGTTCTGACTCGTAGCTCTTCAGCAATGGCACAGGGTTATTTCCTATCACAAAAAAATGATATTTCTTATCCAAAAACGGCATCACATTCTTTATAAACCATATAGCGCTTAAGTAATTTTGTTCCCGGGACATCGCGCCAAAATAAATAATATTATGATTATCAATTCTTTTACTGCGGCACAAATCAATCATATTATGAAAAAAAGGGGTTAATGCATAAGCAGATGTCCTTATCCCTTTCTGTCTTAACAATTCCAAATCCTTCCTATTCGTCGTAAATACAAAGTCAATATCATTAATCGAACTGATCTCTCGATACTTTAAGCAAAAGTAACCCAAATAATAGTAAATTTTCTTTAATATATTTTTTTCCTGCCCTGCTCTTCTCTTTAATCCTAAAAATGTTACATCTTCTTCAATTGCGACTACCTTTGATTCAGGGAATATTTTCTTGACATGATATTCCATTAACAATATTTGTGTCCAATGGAGAATGATACAATCTGGTGCATATCCCATTTTACGTATTTCCCTGAGATATGATTTTATTTTATTTATTTTATAACCTTTAACTATTCCGGCATATCGGTTAAATATAAGGAATTTTGAAAAAATCGAATCACATTTCCCCTTAAGCTTTCCTACTTCTGACTCTTCACAAAAAACTTTGTTTTCAATATGATATTTATCATATGTCAGTCTTGACAGATCATTTCTTTCAGCAAACCCAACTGTCCGGATCGTTATATCCGGATTTTCATTTAATTTTTTTAAATAAAAATTAAAATTTTGACCTCCGGCGTGGGCAACTCCGTCATATGTAACTACCTGTGCAATCCATAAAATCTTTTTCATAAATGTTTACCTTTATGTATTCTGAAGCACTTATACAAAACACATATAATCATTCCCCTGATTTTTTGTTTCGCTGGCATTGGATAATTCTGCGGTATTTTTTTATATGCATCATACCCAAGGCTCACATATTTTTTTAACAAACTGGTTTCAAGTGCATTGACACGTAATATCTTTCCTATCATTCCATTACAGACCCGAAACAAATTATACTGTGATGCCTGAATAATTTGTTCTGGCATATTATATTGAATGAAATACTCTATTAAAGCTTCGGCAATCCTATAGTAGGAATCAATCTGTCTCAATGTCAATTTATGGCTCTGAGAATTTTCTCTTATAATCCATTTATATAATGCTCTTTCGTCAAAGTATATCTTTCTGTATTCACACATTGCCCGAAGAACAACCCAATAATCTTCAAATTGTTCCCCTTTTGGAAACCTGTACTTTTCCAGAATTTCTCTCTTAAACAATTTATCCCATACAGCGCCTGATGCCCCTTCCCCTCTTAAAACATTAGTTACAAATGTATGCCCGTCTATTAACCCACTCGAAAATGTATTTCGTTTAAATGATCGCTCTTTCTCTACATATAAACGACAGCAGACTGAAATATCAGCATTATATTCCATCATATTTTTATATAATATTTCAAACATCTCCGGTTCCAATGTATCATCATCATCTGCAAAACCAATAAATTCTCCATGTGAATACTGAACACCGATATTTCTTGCCTCTGCCTGACCTTCGTTCTCTTTATGTATAACTGTAACTCTTGTATCCTTTCTGGAATAAATGTCACAAATCTCTGCGCTTGTATCTGTACTCCCGTCATCTACTAATATAAACTCTATATTTTTATAACTCTGTTGAAGTAATGATTCCACACAGTCTTCCAAATAATTTTCAGCATTATAAACAGGAACAATTATACTGATTAAAGGCTGTTCCATACTTCTCCTCTCATACATCTACATTTGCCAGTTTTTCATAAAAAATATTTCTTTGAATCTGAAGTTTTTCTTCCGTATATTCTCTTGCCTTCTGAATTCCTGACACAATTAATTCATTCATCCGCTTCGGATCTTGTAACAAACAGGCAATCTTTTTAGCCATTCCCTCAATATCTCCCGGAGAAACCATTTGATCCGATTCAAGTAATTCCGGAATTCCGTTTACATTTGTAGATACACATGGCAGGCCCGCCGCCATTGCTTCAAGTAACACTCTTGGCAATCCTTCTCCATATGATGGAAATATAAACAAATCGCTGTTTCTCAATTCATTTATAAGAATGGTTCTGTCTGATATTTTACCTAAGAATTTTACTTTATCGCTTATCCCCTGTTCGATTGCATACCTTTTAAATTCTTTTACCAATTCCCCATCTCCTATGAATCGGATATTGCAATCTATTCCTTTATTTTGCAATAGCTTTACGATCTTAATCGCATCTCTGTGCCCCTTCACATAATTATTGATGTTATTAGCTACGTGAATAAACGTATAACTCTCTTTTATCCTAAACATATCAGATTCTCCAAAGAATTCTTTTGATATATTGGCAGAAGAATAGCTTCCGGTAAAATATTTTTTTGTCTCTCCTCTTAGAATTGCCCTGCATGGATATCTGTTCTGCAGCGCTGAACGAGTAACATAAGACACGCCATTTGCTTTTTTACAATTGTATTTGAGAAGCATCGTAAACGTTATTTTCCAAACAAAACCCCCAAGGCTCTTATTTATCTTACTGTTAAATGCATCCCATGGATCTACAACTACTTCAAGTGCATATGGCTTTTTTCTTTTCCTTATGGCAATTGCATATTGAAAAGCAATTGGACTTGGCATCCTAATTATAGCACAGTCAAACTCAACGTCTTTATTTAAAATCAATTTATTAACTTTATCAAATTTTTTTATATACTCTCTTGCTCCTGTGAAATCCGGAATTTTAACAAAATCAACTCCGGCTCCGCTGCATAAATTTGGATATCCGCTGTGTTCCTTTAGTGCCGTTTCGGAAATCCTGATCGCGACATACACCTTTTTAAAAACCGCTAGATATCTGGAAAAAAAATGGTAATCCAATATACCCGGCGCCCATATCTTTTCGTCGTTTGTTTTAAGGAGATGTCCGTCGCAGACTACCAACACTGTTTTTTTATTCATACTTCTGCTCCCTAAAGCATCTCTTGGTAATAATGTCATACATTTTCTATATGTCCTTTCCATCCAAAATGAGGTTCAAATTGGAGACTCCTTTCATATGATATATTCTCTATGCTTCCGCACCATTTTTTATCATTACTCTCCAATATAATTTTATCCGCGTCACATGCGGAAACAGGATACTTTTTTATCTTATATGCATTCATAATTGTTGGAATCTTTTTATAGTTAAATCCCATTAATGTAGCTGCAGCGGTGTCAATCGTTACAGGATTAAATCCTCCAATCAATATTCCCGCCTGCTTTATATCCGGCTCCATCGGCCCATTTTTTTCACCGGCAAGAATTCCGTCAACTACTGCGAAATACTTCCTTTGAGGATGTTCATGCATGTTTCCATTCACGTCTGCATAAAGTAAAATTTTATTTAAATCAAGGCATGAACGCCATATCGTATCGTTTCCATACCACATTCCGTTTCTAATCACCTGCTGATTGGGGCTCCCCAGAAACAGTCCTGCCATCTTCTTAATTATAATAAACGGATAATTAATGAGCGGATTTTTATTTTTTAAAACCATTAATGCCATACCTTTAAGCCGACTCTCTGTTTGTCCTTTTTTACTTCTCCTTGGATATTTATCCCCTCCGTCTTCCGGAGAACCCACTGTATGATGTGGGATGGAATTTTTGATAACACAGGTTCCAACCAGATTTTTTAAGCAGCAGGTCATTCCACCTAACTTATGGGTTTTCAGTTTAGGCAAATTAATAAACACATCACAATCTAAAATAGTTTTTGACATAACATATATATTATCATTTTCATTATGATATCTTGCTGTCTCTGTCATATCATAATCAGCGCCATAATATGCTTTATTTTTCTTTCCATAAAACTCACTATCTTCTTTTAGATTTACCTGAATGTATCCCAAAGGATCTCCTGCTAATTTTTTCTTAGCTGTTATAATTCCCTCTCTATAGTACCAGCGCTCTTCCCGCAAATCAAAATACCTTATATGTACCGATGTCTGTTTGCGAATTTCCTCTACCAATTCCTTCAATCCAACCCGAGCTACAATCTTTTCATAGTCAGAATCCGTTTGAGGTGCATCAACAATATTAATTTCTCCTTTTCCGCAAAGCAATTTGTCTACATATTCTAAAACCATCCGGATTACTTCCGTATGCGTAATAATATACTCCCAGTCTTCCTTTTTCTTCATATGTGATTCTTTGACAAAATTCGGCTTTAATATAACTTTATCCCCAGGCTTTATCAAACTTTTCAGCCCTGACAGCAAAAAATCACCTATTTGTTTTCTGTTTTTTTTGATACTTTCATAATCTGCATCCGTATGGTATATATAAACTTTGTTGTCCATGGTATCCTCCGTTATCAGATATCTGAAATCACAAACCGAAGCTTTCCTCCCTCACTTCTGGCAATTTTGTCTACATATACGATACGTAACCTTACATCTGCCATGCGCAGCGATGCTTCTTTCATCAACTTCCTCTCATCCTCCTCTCTGTATCCTTTTCCTTTTATTATTCTGATATCTATTTCATTGTTGTTCTTCTGATATATCTGAGCTTCTTTTACATGAACCATATCCTTAAAAATATGATCCAACCTCCCAATTTTACGCCCATCCTTTAGCTGTATATAGTCTTCTTTCCTCCCATCTATAGATTTGATTATTCTTCCCTCTTTTGTCTCCATACATGTGGCAATGTCTTTTGTCCTGTAGCGCAACAGCGGCATTGCAAAATTATTCAGCGAAGTTCCCACCACCTCCGTTTCCCCTGTATCAGGAATTCGGCAAAACTCCACAGCGGCAAAGTCTTCATCCACCTTCATCTGCTTTGATAAATTCTCCGAAAAATTGGCCACTCCCTCGCTCATCCCGTAATGGTTATACGGATACACGCCAAATGCCCGCCGGATCTTTTCTTTCTGAGGTTGTAAAAGGTTCTCTGCCCCTGTTGTGACAAAGCGAACCTGATAATCAAGTTTCCGTCCCTTCTCTAAAATGTAGTCAGCTATCAGGCTTATGGCGGACGGATATCCATGAATCCAGGGGTATTGTTTGCGGTTTAATTCCTGCACATACCACTCTATGTTTCTATCACTTATATGATACGTGCTGAAATATTCCTGTTTACATGGCATATTTATACGACTGAACGGCGCTTTCTTCTGTTTTACTGGGACAACGCTTCTTCCCCCGAAGAAAGCGCAGTATGAATCTAATGTTATCCCCAGATTCATCCGGTAACGCCACCATACAGCCCATTGCTTCCTTAACGCGTTTTCTAATGTGTAAAAAACAAAACCGCTTCCTGTTGTTCCGCTTGTATGGGCAGTTACCATCTGTCTCCGTGATATGTTTTTTGCTATGAACTGTTCATAATTCTGGAGAACCGTCTCCTTGTCCAATATGGGAATCTTTTTTAAATCATCCAACCTCTTTATGTTTTTATAGTGCACTCCGCTTTCATTAAAAATTTTATTATAGTATTCCACTGACTCATAGCAATGCTTTACCATCCTTCTCAGGCGTTCATCGCGATACTCGCATAGTTGATCATAGCTCCATTCATTTCTGTTTCTGTAATCACTCAGAAATATGTGAAATTCTTTGCTGTACCGCTTTCTTTGAATCCTTCTCCCCTCAAGAGAACAGACCATATTCTGTAAATACAGCGGCAAATGATTATACACATCCATTTGATCCATCATAAATCAACCTCCGCTCTCCTGAATCAATAATTCATGGCAATGAAATACCGGCTCAATATCATGGCTTTTCTGTTGTTTTATCACATCCCACATATACCCATACTCCGCCGCAAACCCCTTATCCTGCCTCATTTCCGTCTTCCCCGTCTTATTTGCCCCATACCGCGTAAGCCGTAAATAATTATCCAGCTCCATCACCATCCCGCCAGAAAACACCCGGAGCTGCTCCTTCGGATATTTCTTTGAGCCCATGGAGGTATAGATGATATTTCCAATCGCCCCTGACTCGAATCGCAGGGTAATACACGCATTGTCCCTGTTCGGATAAGCCGGGTTTGACGCATACGTCACCTTCAGATCCGCCAGCTTACTTCCGTCCAGATACTGTATCACATCCACGAAGTGGCATGCCTCCCCGATGATCCTGCCGCCTCCCTGCGCCTCATCCTGCGTCCAGTGCTGTCCCGGGATATAGCCTGCGTTCGCGAGATATTCATACACCGCCGGGATTTCCCGGGTCTTTAACTCGTCCTTTATCCGATGAACCATGGGCGCATGCCTCCGGTTCAGCCCGCAGAACAGCTCGCCCTCCGATTCCCTGTAAGCCGACTTGATTTCCTCCAGCTCCTTCAGCGTCAGGCACAACGGCTTTTCACAGTACACATGCTTCCCTGCCCTTAAAGCCTCTGTCACAAACCGCGCATGACTGTTATGGCGGGTGGAGACGATAATCAGGTCAATGTCCTCATCCCCCAGAAGCCTTCTGTAGTCATTTGTCATATACGCAAAATGGAACATTTCGTTCGTCTGCGCCGCGCTGACGCCGCCTGTCGTCGCCAGGCCCCGGAAGGTAAACCGGTCCATGGCTTTCATAGCCGGGAGCATGGTACTCCTCACAAAACTGCCCGCCCCGATGAGCCCGATGGAAATCCGTGAACCGCTGGCGCCTTTGTTCCTGCGTATTTTTCCGGCCCCACTCCCTGAACATACCTCCGGCTCCCATTTTTTCCGGTTTTCCCCATACTGCAGTAATACGCCGATATACGGCTCCTTCTTTTTGTTTGCGGTGATCAGCTCATAAGCTTCCCCCGCCTTCTCAAAGGCAAACACGTGGGTGATCAAATCCGACAGAACCAGCCTTCCCCCTGACACGAGGCGGACGAATTCCTCCACATTCCTCCCCTCGGTAAACCTTACATAGCCCAGGGGGTAATCCACCCCGTTTTCCTCATATGAAGGATCATAGCGCCCGGGGCCGTAGGAGCGGGCGATCTTAAACGTAAGCTCCCTCTCATAAAAGGGGCGGCGGTCCAGGTTCATCTGTGTCACGCCGATCATACAGATCACACCCCGGTCCCGGGCAATGGCCGCCGCCAGATCCACCGGCGCATTGCTGTCCGCGGCGGCTGTGATAATCACGCGGTCCGCCCCCCGCCCGCCGGTGCAGGAGCGGGTCATTTCCGCCGCACTGTCGTCGTCCGAGCGGATAAAGGCTTTCAGACGCGTCCCGGGCAGCGTCTTGTCCGCAATGTCGTATCCGATCACATCGCAGCCGTAGGCGTCCAGAATCCGGGCCGTGATATGCCCCAGAAGCCCCATGCCAATCACGGCTGCCGTCTCCCCGGGCGTCACCTCCGCCTGATGGATCCCTTCAAGAGCAATGCCGGCCAACGCGGCGAAGGCGTATTCCCGGCAGTCGCCCGCCTCCTCCGGAATGGGCGCGATGAGGTTCCGTCCCACGCGGTTGACCTCGCTGTGGTATGCCTGTCCCACCATGGCCACCCGGTCGCCTTTTTTTACATCCGTCACCCCGCGCCCGCATTCTACCACCCGGCCCACGCCGCTGTAGCCCATGGGCATGGGCTCTGACAGGCGGTTAAACGCTGATTCCAGGGTGGTGACAATCCCGTCCGTGGAAAGCTTCTCGGTCACTTTTCTCACCTGATCCGGGCGCTCCATGGCCTTCTGGAGCAGATTCTTGCCTCCAAACGATGTCAGGCTTCTCTCCGTCCCCGCGCTGACGACGCTGTAGAGTGTTTCCACAATCACCGTGGAATCCTTTACTGTGGGCGCAGGCGTATCCAGAAGCTGGATGCTCCCGTCCTTTACCATTAAAAACAACTGCTTCATGTCTGTCCTTCCTCCTGTTTACTGCGTCGGCTGCAGCATTGCAATTAAACCCTTTCTGCCTGAACTGCCTTCATCTGTCCCTTTGTAACCGTCCAGGCTGTCAGAACGGTTACGCCCTTTTTACAGGTCATCTGTTATTGATGACCCCCGTGACTGACGGCGCGGAACATTACAGATGGTAAATATTTCCGCCTTTTTTGTATATATTCCTTGTATCAAGCACAACTTTTTCTCTGAGCCGCTCTTCGTTCTTCTGTATCTCCTCATGCCCTACCATCACCACCACCAGATCCACATTCTCCAGAAATGCGTCCAGCCCATGGTATTGGTTCGCCGCAACCTCCGCCTCAATATACGGGTCATACACTTTCACTCTCCCGCCCGCCAGGTGCCGTTCCATACATTCCAGCATCTGCAGCGTCGGGCTTTCGCGCATGTCGTCCACGTCTTCCTTATACGTCAGCCCGTAAAGCCCCACGCGGGAAACGTCCGTGATCCCTTCCTTTTTCATGATCTCATAAATCCGCCCCAGCACGAATTCCGGCATCCCGTCATTGATTTTCCTCGCCGCCAGGATGATGTTCGCCAGCCCCGGATAATCGCCTACCAGGAACCACGGGTCCACGGAGATACAGTGCCCGCCGACCCCGGGCCCCGGGGACAGGATATTCACCCTGGGGTGCATGTTCGCGATGCGGATGATCTCATACACATCCATGCTGTCCGAGCGGCAGATCTTCGCCAGCTCATTCGCAAAGGCGATGTTGATATCCCGGAACGTGTTCTCCACCACCTTCGTCATCTCCGCGGTGCGGATATCCGTTACCACGATCTCCCCCTCGCAGAAGGATGCGTACAGCCGCTTCACCCGCTCCCCAACCTCCCGCTCGTCCGCGCCGATGGTTCGTGAATTGTGCTTTAACTCATACGCCATATTTCCCGGGATAATCCGCTCCGGCGCATGGGCGAGATGGATATCCTTCCCCACTGCCAGGCCCCTTTCCTCAATGGCCGGGCGCACAAAGCGATCGATCGTGCCCGGCGATACCGTGGATTCGATCACCAGCGTCGCGCCTTTTAGGCAAATCTCCAGCACGTTTTTCACCGCCGCTGTCACATAGGAGGCGTCGATCTTTTTGCTCGCCTTGTCATATGGGGTGGGGACAGAGATAATGTACATATCTGTACGGATATATTCTTCTGAAAAACGGATCCCGCTTTTCACCGCCTTTTCAAACAGTTCATCCAGCCCATCTTCCTTAAAGGTTGTTTTTCCCCGGTTCAGCGTTTCCACCAGTTGCCGGTTATAATCCGTCCCTGTCACTTCCACGCCGTGCGCCGCCAGCATCAGGGCTGTCGGCAGTCCGATATAGCCCAAACCTACTACATTAATCATATCATTCTCCTGTATATTTCATTATCAGCTTACTATCCATGTAAATATTCTGTCTGGCTTTCTGTTACATGCCAGGAATAAAATCACTTTTACAGGTAAAGTCAGGGAATAAGCTCCAAGTACAGGTCTTCCCCTTTCTTCTTAATCCTATAAAAGCCCCCTTGCCTTATCTCATCCTGCGAATAGAATGCTCCACCATATCTCTCCCGAAATACATCATCAATCTTAAATAGATAAACATATGTATAATCCTGCTCATCTAAAGCCCTTTTCCACTCTTCCAACGAATAATCGATCGTCCAGATATCTCCATCATAATATGGTTTTCCCATGCTCATTCCCAAGTTTCCTAGTGAAACTGGAGTCACAATATAACCGAATATCCTCCTCTCAAAACCATTCGTTTCCTGTGCGATAAAATGAATCTTATCATCTTTATAATCCATACCCCTAAGGTAACGATAAATCTCTCCATATGCCCCTCTCTGTCCAATCGTACTTTTTACATGCGTACGATTTAAAATTGTCACTCCAAACACCGCCCAGGCGGGCACAAACAAGGCCAATACACAGCACGCAAGCCCAACATGAAAAACCTTATTATATTTGTACAAAGGCTGTATGCATCCCCAGAATACAGAGGCCAGAAAAAGAGCAACACCAATAAAATATGTCGAAATATACCTCTGGAAAGATGCCAGATGAACCGCTTCATATTCAGAATAGGTGAAAATATATAAAAACAGTAAACCTGTTGTATATAAAAACAGCCCTGCCATGCTTGTACATCCATAAATCAGCAACTTGCGTTTCATTCTATTCTCCAGCTTTTTTCCAAGCAGCAACATAGTGATTATCATTATCGTAGCCCAAACTATATAATTCAATCTTATAATATAGCCACTGATTGTTTCTCCTGTTAAAGCATTAATAAAATTATTTATCACCGTATATTGATACTCTGCGCCTTCCCCATTTACCAGCTTTATGATATTAGGAATAGTTACATGGCTCGTATTCCAAGCCTCTTGTGTAGCACTGGCCTTTAAATAAAACGCCCATGAAAATTTTCCAATCGCAATTCCACCGCACAGACCCGTCCAAATTAAAATAGATTTTCTAAATTCCCTGTTCTTTTCAATCCAATCATCCGCCAGTATCACTGCAGCAGCCACAGCAGCAAGAAACACGCCGGATGCTTTAGTCAAACATAGAACGTAAAGAGCCAGAGAGACATTTAAAATAAAAAAACAATTCCTTTCTTTTTCCAGAAAACCAACGCTTAAAATATATCCAAACAAAATGCCAAGCACTGCATCCACATACAGCGTGGTAAGATAGGATTCATTAAATATAAAAGGGCACATCAGAATAAAAATAACTGACATGCCGGCATATATACATTGTCTCCAGGTAAAGCTTTTTGCTATCGGTAAAAACAGAACAGCTAATAGCCATCCCCTCGCCTGATAAACATGCCCCTCAAAAAAGCCCCCATATAGTTTTCCTATAAAATATTCCCATAATGCCATTCCAGGAGGATATCCTTTACACAAGACCGTAGATCCCGGGCAATTCCCAAATGCATTAAAATAATCCATATTTTTAACTACCAGGCCCCAATGCGAAAACTCATCCCAACTTGAAAACAGACGGTAACGGTTGATCCACCAAATCCAGGCAAACAGGGCAAAATAAATCATTAGCCCCGGTGTAAAACAATATGCTCTCACTTCCTCTTGCGCCCGAAACCATTTTCCTGTCAGATAGAAGGCGCAGGCCCCTTCCAGGCCCAGGCACACATAGACGCCCCACAAAAGATTCCCGCTTACTAACCCGGCGGCGTACAAAACAGCAATCGTCACAAAAACAGATACAGCCGCTGTTTCCTCCATCTTTCTTTTAAAAAAAACAGCCAGGAAGGCGCTGAGCAGGATGATATAAAAAAATACAAACAGTGTCTTCATCGCACTGCATCCTCCCTATACACATAATCCCGCTGAATCCGGTAACTCAGAAAAAACAGGGCCGTATCCGCACAGGCTTTTACAAGCAGCCGGGAAACAGGCCGTCTTCTGCATATGGCAAATACAATTCCAGCCGAACACAGCATCTGTGCCGCGCACAGCGCATAATATTTCACAACCGCCTGCTTAACCGGCGCATGGCTCTTGAATACCACGCAGCGGTTTAACATACAGTTATACAATGACGAGATCATACGGGCGCCAATCGTTGCGCCATATATCTGAACACTCAGTGAATTTCCCGATAACACCGCCCCGAACATATGGAATAATGCTATATCTGCTGCAAAGGAACTGAGCGATACCATTACAAACCGTACAAATTCCTTTAGCAGCAGAACGTAAATACGGACAGAATCCCTGACCGGGTGGAAGTGGCTTCCTTTATTTTGATTGTTATACACAGTTTCGATCGGAACCTCTTCAACCACAATTCCCCGCCGCTTTGCTTCAAGCAGCATATTTGTCTCATATTCAAAGCGTTCTCCCGGAAGCGTTACAAAATAGTGCAGCACATCATTTGTAAAGCTACGAAGCCCCGTCTGGGTATCTGCAATCTTCATACCATACAGCCAGCGAAACATTTTGCTGGTCAGCTTATTTCCAAAACGGCTCCTGAACGGTATACCGGCCTTTCCAAAATCCCGACTCCCAAGAATCAGCTTTAACCCCCCCCCGGATCCTTTCAGGGCCTTGTCCATTTCAATTACATTTTCAATCAGGTGCTGACCGTCTGAATCCACAGTGATAACTCCTTTATAATTCCCGCATGTATTCAGATAGTGGTTAAACCCGTTTTTTAACGCCCGGCCTTTTCCCATGTTTACAGCATGCTTTAAAATCCTGCATTCCTTCCATTTCCCTATTTTTTCAAATATGGCCTGATATTCCGGCCCGCTGCCGTCGTCTATGATAATAACTGCCTCAAATCCCTGCCGGATTAATCCCTGCACATAGTCTGTTAAGGATGCCGGAGGATTTAACGCCGGAATTAAAATAACCCCATTCCGCATGGCTGTCACCTCGTTTCTCTAGCTTCTGTAACGCTTTCAATTCTCCAGCAGTTACATTAATTCAATGATTAATATTTGTGGGGCAGAAATTTTTATTTCAATTTTTGAAATATAAATCTTACGCTGCATCCCCCGATTCCACTGCGCACCTTAAACCGCACTTCCATCACCTGCTTTTTCATCCGCTTTCCAAACTCCGGCGCATAGGCGCAGATATCCCCGCTTTGGTGGATGATCACATCCGCAGGTTCCCCGTCCTTTCCCGTCTTTACCGTTACCTGCGCCTCTATGTCCTTTGCATTCGCCCGCGCGTCTCCCGCGATCCTCCATCCCCCGTCCCGCATCTCCCACGAAAATCCGGGCGCGAGATGGAAAAAGGCCGAGGCGCTCTCCCCC